>JAUIEH010000320.1 GCA_030428405.1 Alphaproteobacteria bacterium | reverse complement strand
CGAAATAATTGGCGAGATGAATGCGATAGAGCCGGCGCGCTTCTTCCGAGGCGAAGCCCGCCTGATCCACAAGTTCGTCGAGCAGCGCGCCTTCTTCCATCAGACCGATTTGAACGGCGGCCTGGAATATTCGCGCCGGCGCCTCAAGCATTTCGGACAAGAGCAGGCGGCGGGCGTGGAAGTCGTAACGCCGCAGATCTCCGCCCATCACGTCATAAGGCATGATCCGCACCGCCACGCCGAGCGCGCTTAAAAGGTGCCTGCACAATTCCGCATAGATGGCGCCGTCGACGAGGTCGACCTGGCGCAAAAACCGTTCAGCGGCGGCCTCGAGATCGGGAAAATAGTTGTCGCGCGCGTGCAAAGCGTCGCGCACTTCCTCGACCGGCAGCTCCGATCCGAGCGCGTGTTCCGCCCCGTCCGAGGCGAGCCGCTCCATCATCGCAGCCGCGTCATCCGCCGTCTCGCGATAGGCCGTGTGCAGCCGCACGAGCGCCTCCGCCGCGCGCGGCTGGGTTTCCGCCAATTCACGCAGCTCAGGCGCGGTGAGCTCGAATGTCGCTAAGAGCGGGTCGGAAGTCGCTTCCGAAAGACCCGCAAGCAGGCGCTCATCGGCGTCGGCGGCCAATGTGCGCAAATCCAGATCGAACGCGTCGGCGAGCTGTAAGAGCACGCGCGCCGAGACCGGGCGCTGGTCGCGCTCAATCAGGTTCAGATAGCTGGCCGAGACGCCCAGATCCGCCGCCATCTGCGCCTGGGTCAGGCCCAACCCCTTGCGAAACCGCTTTAATCTTGCGCCCGCGAAGAGCTTTCGCTCGGCCATCAGTCACCCTCAGTTTGTAAATTTGTTCACAACATTACAAAAACTGACTGCAAATCGCATACAACTGAACCCTATTAACTACAAGACTTTCGTGACTTCGCGCGTGCAATGTGAATTTAGTCGACCAGATTTGCGACGTCATGTAGCGGTAACCCGCTGGTGACGCCTAACGCGCCTCGGAGGCAGTGATGACGACTTTCTACGATCTCAACCCGAAAGCGGCCGACGGACGCTTTGACGGCATTGAGCGCGACTACGCCGCCGCTGATGTCGCGCGCCTGCGCGGCTCCGTGCGCATCGAGAACACGCTGGCTGAGCGCGGCTCCGCCAAGCTGTGGGAACTGCTCAAGTCCGAGCCCTTCGTGAACGCGCTCGGCGCCGTCACCGGCAATCAGGCCGTGCAGATGGTGCGCGCGGGTCTCAAGGCGATTTATCTCTCCGGTTGGCAGGTGGCCGGCGACGTCAACACGGCGGGCCAGACCTATCCCGATCAGTCGCTCTATCCGGCCGACGCCGGCCCGACGCTGGCGCGCCGCATCAACAACGCGCTGCGCCGCGCCGATCAGATCGAAGTCTCCGAAACCGGCGAAGCCCAGCGCGACTGGTTCGCGCCGATCGTCGCAGACGCCGAGGCGGGTTTTGGCGGTCCCTTGAACTGCTATGAGATCATGCGCGCTTACATCGAAGCGGGCGCCGCCGGCGTTCACTTTGAAGACCAGGTCGCGGCGGAAAAGAAATGCGGCCATCTTGGCGGCAAGGTGCTCGTCTCGACGCGCGCGCATGAGCGCAATCTCAACGCAGCGCGGCTGGCCGCGGACGTCGCCGGCGTGCCCACCGTCCTGGTCGCGCGCACCGACGCCGAATCCGCCACGCTGATCAATTCCGACATCGACGAGCGTGACCACGAATTCATCGATTTCGACGCCGGCCGCACCTCGGAAGGCTTCTATCGCATCAAGCCGGGCATGGGCGTTGATCACTGCATCAAGCGCGGTCTGGCCTACGCCAAATACGCCGATCTCTTGTGGTGGGAGACCTCCACGCCGAACCTGGAAATGGCCAAGAAATTCGCCGAGACCGTTCAGCGCGAACACCCAGGCAAGATGATGGCGTATAATTGCTCGCCGTCCTTCAACTGGGAAAAGAACCTGTCCAAGGACGACATCGCGCGCTTCCAGCGCGAGATCGGCGCGATGGGCTATAAGTTCCAGTTCGTCACTTTGGCCGGCTTCCACAGCCTCAATTACGGCATGTTCGAACTCGCGCGCGGCTACAAGGACCGTCAGATGGCGGCCTATTCCGAGCTGCAGCAGGCCGAGTTCGGCGCCGAAAAGGACGGCTACACCGCCACGCGCCACCAGCGCGAAGTCGGCACCGGCTATTTTGATCTTCTGAACCAGACGCTTTCCGGGGGGGAAAGCTCGACGGGCGCGATGGGCGAGTCGACCGAAACGGCGCAGTTCACGCCTGCAGAGTGACAATGAGGCCCGGGGCGGGCGAGATAGCCGACATGGAGATTCTCGCCCGCACCCGTCCCAACCTTCCCCTCAAGCCCGCCGATGACGCGCGCCACGCTCTGCCGGGCGGCGAGCCGTCAGATGTCGCGGCGCTGCAGATCGCGCGCTACGAGGTCAGCGCCGCCAGCGTCTATCTGCTCTATCTCGACGAGGGCGGCGAAGCGATTGCGGATGCCTGGCATCCCGACCTCTCCTCGGCCTTGCGCCACGCCGTGGCCGAGTTCAACGCGCATCCGCGCGACTGGGTGTTTGCGCCGGGAGTTTCGAGTGACTTCCTCGTCTGACGTCATCTTGCGCACCGCCGATTTATGCGACGACTTTCCCGACGTCGTGCGCATTCTGAAGCCCGGATTCGTCGGCTTTGGCGGGCGCGAGGCGTTTTTCGGCCCCGCTTTCACGATTTCGTGTCGCAACGACAATTCGCGTCTGCGCGAAGCGGTCGCGGAGCCGGGCGGCGGCGGCGTGCTCGTCGTCGACGGCGGCGGCTCCAGTCAGCGCGCGCTCTTAGGCGGCAATCTCGCGGCGAAAGCCGCAGAAAACGGCTGGTCGGGCTTTGTGATCGACGGCGCGGTGCGCGACGCCCATGAACTTGAGGCGATCGATGTCGGCGCGCTTGCGCGCTTTTCCTGTCCGCTTCGTCCGCTCAATGACGGCGGCGGCGAGCGCGCAATCGAGATCCGCGTCGGTGGTCAGATCGTCCGGCCCGGCGACATGATTTATGCAGATCGTGACGGCGTCATCTGTGCCGACCGAACGCTGCATCGAAACTGAATGCGAACGTAAAGGCGCGCGCCGAAAAGCTGCGCGCAAGTGAGGAGAAACGCCATGAACGATGCCCCGGCCGCCGCTGTTGAAGGCGTCGAAATCAAGGGAGAGATGCGCCCCGGCTACGCCGCTATTCTGACCCCGGAAGCTCTCGAATTCCTCGCCGACTTGCAGCGCCAGTTCGGTTCCCGCCGTGACCGCCTCCTCAACACCCGCATCGAACGCCAGAAGCTGATCGATGACGGCCGGCCGTTCGGCTTTCCGTCCTCGACGCAGGACATTCGCGACGGCGACTGGAAAGTCCGCCCCGCGCCCGCCGATTTGCAGGACCGCCGCGTGGAAATCACCGGTCCCGTCGACCGCAAGATGATCATCAATGCGCTCAATTCCGGCGCGAAATGCTTCATGGCTGATTTCGAGGACGCAAGCGCGCCGAGCTGGTCCAATCTTATGGACGGCCAGATCAATCTGCGCGACGCCGTGCGCCGCGACATCTCGTTTGAAGATCCCAATTCCGGCAAGAGCTATGCGCTCAACGACACGGTCGCGACGCTTATCGTGCGCCCGCGCGGCTGGCATTTGCCGGAGGCGCATCTCTGCGTCGACGGCGCGCCCATGTCGGGCTCTTTGTTCGACTTCGGACTATATCTCTTCCACAACCACGCAGCGCTCAAATCCATCGGCTCGGGCCCCTATTTCTACCTGCCCAAGCTGGAAGGCGCGCATGAGGCCGCTCTGTGGG
>JAUIEH010000319.1 GCA_030428405.1 Alphaproteobacteria bacterium | reverse complement strand
GGCCGCGCGAGGTTGTCGATGGTATTGTCGCTCGAAATCCAGACCGAGGTCAGAACCGGCGCGGTGTTGTCGAGCGTATAGCTCTCTTCGCTGGCGGGCGTCGTGTCAGTCAGCGTATTGCCTGCGATGTCGATAATGTCCTGACCGCCCGCAAAGCCAAGGCTGACCGCGCCTTCGAGGCTGGCGAGATCGCCGCCGGACAGCGTCACGTCATAGACGGAATCCGAGACCGGCGTGACCGCAGCCGTCGCCGTCGTGCCGACGCCGACGAAGTCGCCAGCGTCAACTTCGCCGACATCTTCCGAGAACGTCACACGGAAAGTCAGGCTGTCTGCGTTCGTCGTCTCGCTCGCCGGGGTCTGCCGCAAAATCAAAGCGACCGTCGGGTCCGTGCGGTCGATGGTGACCGTGACGGGATCAGACGTGCTCGACAGGAAGAACTCGTTGATGACCGTCAGCGTGTAAGTGGTCGAGCCTTCCGCCTGCGCGAAGGAATGGCTCGGCGAGGTCAGCGTGAATTCCGGCGTGCCGTCATTGTTCAGGTCCCACTGATAGAACTGAATATTGTCGCCGGGATCCGTCGTGATGTCGAAGCTCACCGCGCCGATCGAGGTGATGTCGTCATCATCCGCCACGCCGAGATCGGAGACCGCCGGGAGATCGATGATCGGCTGGACGGGCGGCGTCGGCACCGCGCCGGAAACAGAAAAGTCATAATCCGTTTCATCCGGATCATCCGACACCACCGTGATGATCGCCGAGCTCGCACCCGTGCCCGCAGGGTCGAATGTGACGTCGAATGTCGTCGTGGCGCCGGCTGCGACTTCAGTGCCGGGCGTGAAGCCGGTCACGGTGAAGTCGCCGGGATTTGCTCCGCTTACGGAAATGGAATCGACCGTCAGCGTGCCGTGATTGGCGTTGCCTGCGCCGCTATTGGAGATCGTGAACGTGCGCGTCACCGGCGTCACCGGCGGCGACAACAAGCCAAAATCAGTGTCGTCGGCGGAAGACGGCGTGGAATCGCCGTCGGCGATCGAGACGCCATTGCCGCTGATGTCGATTTCCTGATCTTCGACATTGCCGCGGATTTCGAACGTATACGGGTCCTCGTCCGCATCACTGTTCGCGATCGTGACCGTGGTGCGGCGGCGATTCACGTTCGAGGGATCGAACTCAATGGTGAAATCCAGCGTGCCGCCCGCAGCGACCGCGCCCGGCGTGAAGCTTGTGACCGAATAGTTCACGGCCTGCATGCCCGCGACCGTCACGGAGGTCACGTCGAGCGGACCGTCGCCGAGATTTTCAATCGTGAATGTGCGCGAGACGGGCGGCGAGTTGATATAGTAGCGGCCGAAATTGGTCGCCGGATCATTGCCGGTCAGACCATTGGGAATGTCGTCGCCGCTGAACTGGACATTGATCTCAGGCGCAGTGCCGGCGCCCGCGACGGCGAAGTCGTAATCCGCTTCGCTGAAATCGTCGTTTTCAACTGTGATGACCGCACTGCGCGCGCCCTGCGCGCCCGGCGTGAAGGTGACGTCGAACGTGGTCGAGCCGCCAATTCCAACGGTCGCAGACGGGCCGGAGGTGACCGCGAAGTCGCCGGGATTGGCGCCTGACACGCTCACATTGGTGATGTTGAGAACGGCCGTGCCGGTATTTTCGACCGTATAGGTACGAACCACAGGAGCGCCAACCAGCGCCCCGCCGAAATCCGTATGGTCAGCCGCCGAAGGCGTTGCATCGCCGTCAACGATCGCGACGCCGTTGCCGAAAATGCCGATTTCAGGCTGCGGCGGCACCGGGCAATTGGAATCGAGCACGCTGGGATCGAAAACGGCGACGTCCAGCTCAGCCGCTGTGCCGGCCGCCGTATAGGTCGAACCAACCGCGAACTCGTTGGTGTTGTTATCGTCGAACATGACGAAGCGGAACGGCGCATCGCCCGGGTTCAGCGTGACGGGGATTGAAAAGCCCTGCGAACCGACCGCGCCCGGAAAGGCGAACAATGTTGAGTTGGCGCCCAGAATGAGATCGTCGGCGTCGATCAGGAGCACCTGAAACGTGTCCAGCCCGCCCGGGTCCGCCGTCGTAAAGACGTAGTTGCCGGAAATCCGGAAGCTGGTCTGCGGCGCAGCGGCCGTGCAGGTGCCGTCCGCCGTTCGCGTGACCGCGCTGGTGAAGGAGCCGGATAAGGCCTGCGCCGCGGGCGTCGCGCTCAGACCCATCATCGCTGACGCAGTTGCGCCAACCAAAAACGCTTTGCACGCACGTTTCGCCGAGACCAACATGATTTCCCCTCACCCCTGACGCCGGTTATGCCGACGCCTTCTCGCGAGCCGCGGTCTGCGCCGCTGAGAGCTCGCATTCGCTCTTCGGGGTGGCGGATGATGAAAGCCGGACTTGGCTATCTTTCGTGTGGCCGTCTTCTCGGCCTTAAGCGTCGTGCGTTCACGCCGCGCTTTTTGTCCCGCGCCTCAACTCGTCGATCCGTTGCGCACCCCCCATTTCCAACCATGGAGCGTAAATAACGAAAACCAGAGTCTCAACATTTACTATCACCTTTTCTTGCTCTCTTTATTGATGTTATTATCTCCCCCAACCAGTGCATTTCTATTATTCGTGACACTTCTGATTACACGAAAAAACACGCGCGAATTCGCGTGTGTGCGCGAGATACGTCCACGGAAGTTCTCGTTGAACGGGAGCGTCAGAAATGCATGAGGACGTAAACGCCGCTCAAAGCCATTCTCGTGACGGCCGATGAACGCGGCCGTAATACCCCATTTATTTGAAGGGGTTAACCGGACGGCTCGGGAGCTGGATTTTTAATGCGCCTGAATTGCTCGCGCACGGAGCGAAAAAAGCCGCCCGAAAGGCGAAGGAGGCGGCGGCGCGAGCTTGCTCAACAGTCGGGAGCGACCAAGCCTTCACTCCCCCATAGGGCGAGCACGCAAATGGAGAAAATATTCATCTGCACAGCGAGTTCCATTCGCTTCTCAGTTGTACTTTCGAAAAACAAGCAAAGCGGGCGCCTGAACCGCTTTCTCCATTAATCATATTTCGCTAGCTTAAAACACAAATGCGCCCTGCCGAAATTGGGCGTTTCGACGCACCGGCGGCCGTCGCCGGGATGCGCGCGAGCGTCGTCACGCTCGCCGTGGGAGGGGCATTGATGCGTAAACGACCTAGCGCCGCTTCGGCCTGTCGCGCCGGCGCGCGCCTGCACCCCAGTCCCGTGACATTTTCTGATCCTCGCGCTTAGGAATTCTCGCCATGCCCTCTTCGCTCACGATCTCGATATCGTTCTCGAGGCTGAACAACACCAAGAAGCTGCCGACGCCGCGCGACAAGAACAGTAAGGACGAGTTCCTGCCCGCGATGTCGCAGAATTTCCGGCACAGTTTCTGGCGGGTGTTTCAGCGCCTGTGGTCGTTCGAATTCCCGACCCAGGACGTCGCCGTCTTCGGCCTGCGCGGCAAGCTTTCGCGCGTGCACTTGCTTGAAGCGGCCGCATCGCCGGGCAAGAACGCCAAACCGTCGGACTATGTGCTGTGCGCATCCATCGATCTGCCGCAGGAGCTCGACGACGTGCGCAACCATCTCGCCAATGCGCGCGCGAGCGTTAAGGACTATATCGAGCTGATCAAAGCGACGCCTGCGGCGCCGGTGCTGAATGCTTTGTCCAAAGAGATCAACGGGCACAGCAGCTGGGCCTCTCAGCCGAGCGAACAAGCCGCACTCTATACGCCCATCATCAGCGCCTATTTTCATCACGGCTGGGTGCAGGCCCAGCGCATTGAGCGCGAACAGCTCATGCTCGAACCGGACGCTGATAATATCGGCGACCGTGCGATTGCGGACAAA
>JAUIEH010000318.1 GCA_030428405.1 Alphaproteobacteria bacterium | reverse complement strand
TCTTGCGTGCGGCGCGCCGTAACGCGCGGGTCGATGTTAAGTTAGCGCTGCTTTGGTGCAACGCGGCAACTGCGAATGTGGCCCGTCACGCGAAGGAAGGCAAAGCCTTGGACGTATTCACTGTCGCACAGCACGCAATCGCGGATCGCAGTGCAGCAAAACATGGCGCGTCGCTGGGTGATTTGATGGAGGCCGCGGGCGCAGCGATCGCGCGCGAAATCGCCACGCGCTGGGCGCCGCGCGAGACGCTTGTGATGTGCGGGCCCGGCGATAATGGCGGTGACGGCTATGTCGCCGCGCGCCTGCTCAAAGCGTGTGGCTGGCCGGTTCGCATCGCCGCGCTGGCCCTGGCCGAGGACGCTTCGACGGCGGCGCGGGCGGCGCGCGCGGGCTGGGACGGCGACGTCGAGGCGCTGACCGCGTCATCGCTTGGTGCGACGGAACTCGTGGTCGACGCATTGTTCGGCGCAGGGCTTTCGCGTCCGGTCGCAGGTCCGGCGGCCGAGATGTTGGAGGCGTGCGCGTCGCGCGATGTCATCCTCGTCGCAGCCGATTTGCCGAGCGGGCTCGCCGGCGACATGGGCGCGCCGCTTGGCGTTTGTGCGCCTGCCGATCTGACGGTCACGTTTCTGCGGCTCAAGCCGGCGCATTTGCTCGCGCCGGGGCGTTCGCTCTGCGGGGAGATCATCTGCGCCGATATAGGCCACCCGCGAAAAGCCGTCGCAGCTGCGCGCGCTGAAGCGCTGCGCCTTGTCGTCAACACGCCGTCCGTCTGGGGCGCTTCGATGCCGCGCCTTGAAGCGCAGGCGCACAAGCATTCCCGCGGCCAGCTTGGCGTCGTGACGGGCGGGCCGTCCGCGACGGGCGCAGCGCGTCTGGCGGCGCGCGCCGGCCTGCGCGCGGGCGCGGGACTGGTCACTTTGTTCGCGCCGCCAAACGCCTTGCTCGTCGTCGCATCCTCCTCGACCGCGGTGATGACGCGCGCATTCAAGGACGCTGAAGCTCTGGCCGAACTCGGCGCGCGCTGCGACGCCGTCGTGATCGGACCGGGCGCGGGAATCGGCGAGGCCACGCGCGCCAATGTCGCGGCTTTGGCCGGTGAGAAATCCACGCGGCTGATCCTCGACGCGGACGCGCTGACCTCGTTCGAGGATGCGCCGGAAGAATTGTTTGCGCTGCTTGGCGCCGCCGATGTCATGACGCCGCATCTTGGCGAGTTTCGTCGGCTCTTTCCCGACATCGCCGCACATGACGGGGACAAGATTTCAAAGACGCGCGCGGCTGCGGCGCGGGCGGGCTGCGTCGTATTGCTCAAGGGACCTGACACGGTCATCGCTGCGCCGGACGGGACGTGCGCCGTCAATGTCCATGCAAGCGCGCATCTTGCGACGGCGGGTTCCGGCGACGTCCTCGCCGGCGTGATTGCGGGGTTGGCTGCGCAAGGCGCGCCGAGCTGGCGGGCGGCGTGTGCGGGAGCTTGGCTGCATGGCGAAGCCGGGCTCGCGCTCGGACCGGGCCTGATCGCTGAGGATCTGTGCGAAGCCTTGCCGCGCGCGCTCAGCGCATTTTATCGCAAATATAGCGCTTGATGCGCGTGGCTGGCGCATGAGCGCGTGACGGCTACACTCCGCGCAAATCAAATCACTGCGGTCGGCGGTCGAGAGGGGCAGAGCATGGCGAAGAGCGATAAGGATATGTCCGGCGGTCTCAGCGAGGACGAGGCGCTGGCGTTCCACAAATCGCCGCGCCCGGGAAAGATCGCCGTGCACGCCATCAAGCCGATGGCCACGCAGCGCGATCTGTCGCTCGCTTACAGTCCCGGCGTCGCCTGGCCGGTGAAAGCCATCGCCGATGATCCGGACACGGCTTACGACTACACCTCGAAGGGCAATATGGTCGCAGTCGTTTCAAACGGCACCGCCATTCTCGGCCTGGGCGATCTGGGCGCGGCCGCCTCCAAGCCGGTGATGGAAGGCAAGGCGGTCTTGTTCAAGCGCTTCGCCGACGTCGATTCGATCGATGTTGAGGTGGAATATCGCGACGTCGAGCAGTTCATCGAATGCGTGGCGGGCTTCGGCGCGACCTTTGGCGGCATCAATCTGGAAGACATCGCGGCGCCGGCCTGTTTCGAGATTGAGGCGCGACTGCGCGAGATGCTGGATATTCCGGTCTTTCACGACGATCAGCACGGAACGGCCATCATCGCGGCGGCGGGTCTGATCAACGCCTGCCATCTGACCAAGCGCAAGATGAAGGACGTCAAGGTCGTCGTACTCGGCGCGGGAGCTGCGGGCTTGTCCGTCCTTGAGCTGATTAAACGCCTCGGCGTCAAGGACGAAAACGCCGTCGTGCTCGACAGCAAGGGCGTCGTCTATGAGGGCCGGCCCGGCAATATGCATGAGCGCCTCGCCAAGCACGCCATCAAGACCGACATGCGCACGCTGGAAGACGCCATGGCGGGCGCAGACTGTCTGATGGGGCTGGCGCGCGCAGGGCTCGTCTCCAAGGACATGGTCAAGTCGATGGCCAAGAAACCGATCATTTTCGCCATGGCCAATCCGGACCCGGAAATAACGCCGGAGGAGGTCGCAGAGGTGCGCGATGACGCCATCATCGCGACGGGGCGCTCGGATTATCCGAACCAGGTCAATAACGTCTTGGGCTTTCCCTATATTTTCCGCGGCGCGCTTGATGTGCGTGCGCGCGAAATCAATGAGGACATGAAGCTGGCGGCGGCCAATGCGCTCGCCCAGCTCGCGCGCGAAGACGTGCCCGACGAGGTTGCGCGCGCTTATGCGGGCCGGCGTTTGACCTTCGGACCCGACTACATCATTCCCGCGCCGTTCGACCCGCGCCTGATCAGCTATATTCCGCCCTTCGTCGCCCAGGCCGCGATGGATTCAGGCGTCGCGCGCAAGCCGATCACGGACATGAAAGCCTATAGCGCAGCGCTTGAGCGCAGGCTCGATCCGTCGGCCGGGCTATTGCAGCGCATCCAGAACACCGTACGCGAACAGCAAAAGCGCATTGTCTTCGCCGAGGGCGAAGAAGAGGCCGTGATCCGAGCGGCTTACGCTTTCCAGTCGCAGGGGCTTGGCCGCGCCGTGCTGGTCGGGCGCGAGCGCCAGATCCTCGACAATATGCGCGCCGCGGGACTGCCTGAAGACGTCGATATCGAAATCGTCAATGCGCGTCTTTCCGAGGATAACGACCGGTATACGGAACGCCTATATGAGCGACTGCAGCGCGAAGGCTATCTTCGCCGCGACGCTCAGCGCCTAGTCAATCAGGATCGCAATGTGTTCTCAGCCTGCATGCTCGAAGCCGGCGACGCTGACGGCATGGTGACCGGAGTGACGCGCCATTTCGACATCGCGCTGAATGACGTCCGCCGCGTCATTGATCCCTGGCCGGGTGAGCGGGTGATGGGCATGTCGGTCGCGCTCGCCAAGGGGCGCACGCTGTTTATCGCCGACACCAATGTGGTCGAGTTTCCGGACCCGGAGGAACTCGCGGATTTCGCGATCGAGGCGGCGGGCGCTGCGCGGCGTTTCGGGTTCCAGCCGCGCGTGGCTTTTCTGTCTTATTCCACTTTCGGCCAGCCGGATGGCGCGCGCGCGCAGAAAATGCGCGACGCCGTGGCGCTGCTCGATCAGCGCGAGGTCGACTTCGAATATGAAGGCGATATCGGGGCCGATGTCGCGCTCGACGTCGATCACCGCAACACCTATCCGTTCTCGCGGCTGAGCGAGCCGGCCAATGTGTTGATCATGCCAGCGGCGCATTCCGCTTCGATTTCGACCAAGCTTCTTTCCGCGGTGGGCGGGGCGACGGTCGTCGGACCCGTGCTGATGGGGCTCTGCAAATCCGTGCAGATTTGCCGTCTCGGCGCGCCCGTCACCG
>JAUIEH010000317.1 GCA_030428405.1 Alphaproteobacteria bacterium | reverse complement strand
TATTTGCTGCCAGTGATTTGCGCGTTCGTCATGAGCGTCGTCTTGGCGCCGACCGCTTCCATTCTCGAAGCGCGCGGCACACCACGCACAGTCGCGGCCATTCTGCCCGTGCTCGGGCTTTGCGCGCTTTTCTACGTCGCGGGCCTGCTGGTCGCTGCGCCGGCCGCGCGCTGGCTCTCCGATGCGCCTGAAATCGTCAGCGCTGCACGCGAACATCTCGAAGGCATTCGCGAAACGGTCGAAACCGTCGAGGAAATTTCCGAAGGCATGGAGGAGCTGGCGGGAGAGGGCCAATCGCGCGAGGTCGTCGTGCAGGGGCCGGGCCTGACGCAGTCGCTCGCAACTTCCGCCAGCACGATAGTGGTTCAGGCGCTGTTCGTGCTTGTGGTCACTTATTTCTTTCTACTGACGAGGCGCGATCTCCGGCTCAAACTGATCGCGTCGCGAACGACGCTGGGCGGCCGGCTCAATATGGCGCGCATTTTCTGCGACATAGAGCGCCGTGTGGGCGTCTACATCGCCACCATGAGCGTCGTAAATATCGGCCTCGGCGTCGCCGTGGCCGTCGCGATGTGGGCGCTTGGCGTTGAATCGCCCATCATGTGGGGCGGTCTCGCGGCGGCGCTGAATTTTGTGCCCTATATCGGCCCGGCCATCATGACGATCTTACTCGGCGCCGCTGGACTCTCGACATTTGACACGCTCGGCGGCGCGCTGATGCCGCCAGCCGCCTATATCGCGCTGAATTTCGTTGAGTCCAATCTGGTCACGCCGATCGCGGTCGGTCGGCGGATGACGCTGAATCCGCTCGCCATTTTGATTGCGGTGAGTTTCTGGACATGGCTGTGGGGACCGTTGGGCGGATTGTTGTCGATTCCGATGCTCGTTATGCTGAAGGTCGTCCTCGACAGGTCCAAGCCGCTAAAGGCGCTCGGCGCTTTCATCGGCGGACCGCTGCCGGGTCACCGACTGCGGACTGGCGGAAGCCGGCATGGCCTCGGGCTCGGTCGCATCACCTCACTGTTCACGCAAGAGCGACGCCAGGCGGAAGCCGAGGAGCGCTAGCGCTCGAGCGTTTCGATGGCGGGCCTCGCTGCGACGTTGTCGCCGGCGCCAACGGATAAGAGGTCGAAAATCGCAGCACCGGCCTCCGCCGATGATGCGTTCGCGCGAAACATGGCGAAGAGCTCGCGTCCGACGCCCGCGGCGTTGGCCTTGAGATCGACGACATGCGGCGCGCGCGCCATGAGCGTTTCCGCATCGACATTAACCGTCAACAGACCATTCCCGGCGTCAAGCGTGATGATGTCGCCGTCCTGAATTCGTGCGATGGCGCCGCCATGGGCCGCTTCCGGGCTGACATGGATGGCGGCGGGCACCTTGCCCGAAGCGCCCGACATGCGGCCATCGGTGACGAGCGCGACCTTGAAGCCGCGCGCCTGCAAAACGCTGAGCGTGGGCGTCAGCTTGTGCAGCTCGGGCATGCCGCTCGCCTTGGGTCCCTGAAAGGGGAGAACAGCGATAAAGTCGCGCTCAAGCTCGCCCGCCTTGAAGCGCGCGATCAGTTCGTCCTGCGAGGAAAACACGATGGCCGGCGCCGTGACATTGCGGTGTTCGAGTTTGACAGCGGACGTCTTGATGACGGCGCGGCCGATGGGGCCGTCGAGGAGACGCAGGCCGCCATCATCCTGA
The DNA here is from genome assembly GCA_030428405.1 of Alphaproteobacteria bacterium. Classification (GTDB taxonomy): domain Bacteria; phylum Pseudomonadota; class Alphaproteobacteria; order Caulobacterales; family Maricaulaceae; genus JAUIEH01. Next base: position 2,240 of record JAUIEH010000317.1, on the reverse strand, counting down.
AACGGCTCGGCAACGGGCCGCAGGACATTCGTGTCGCTGCTGGCGCCAGCGCTGTCGCGCCAGCTCAGCGCATCGTTCTCGATACAGGGTTCTTGCGTATAGGAACGCAATCCGCCGCCTGCGATCGTCACGACGTCGTCGTGCAGGAGACCGGCATCGAGCAATTCGCGGACAAGGAAGCCCATGCCGCCTGCGGCGTGGAAATGGTTCACATCCGCGAGCCCGTTCGGATAAATCCGTGTCAGGAGCGGCGTGACGGCGGACAGCTCGTCGAAATCGTCCCAATTTAGCGAGATGCCCGCGGCGGCGGCGATCGCGATCAGGTGAATGGTGTGGTTGGTCGAGCCGCCGGTCGCCATCAGTCCGACGACCGCATTGACGATGGCGCGCTCATCGATGACGTCGCAAATCGGCGTGTATTCGTCCGTGTTCCGCGTGATAGCGGCGGCGCGCTTGGCGCTGGCGGCCGTCATCATGTCGCGAAGCTCGGTATTGGGATTGATGAATGCGGCGCCGGGCAGATGCAGGCCCATCACTTCCATAAGCATCTGATTGGAGTTCGCGGTGCCGTAAAACGTGCAGGTGCCGGGACCGTGATAGCTCGCAGCTTCAGCTTTCAACAACTCCTCACGTCCGACTTTGCCCTCGGCGAATTCGCGACGCACGCGCGCTTTTTCCTCATTCGGCAGACCCGACGTCATTGGTCCGGCCGGTGCGAACACGAAGGGCAGGTGGCCGAAACGCAAAGCGCCGATGACGAGGCCCGGAATGATCTTGTCGCACACGCCGAGGCAGACGCCGGCCTCGAACATGTCATGCGCAAGCGCCACGGCGGTGGACAATGCGATCACGTCGCGGCTGAACAAGGACAGGTCCATGCCGGCCTGACCCTGCGTGACGCCGTCGCACATGGCCGGCGTTGCGCCGGCGATTTGTCCGACGGCGCCGACTTCGCGCAGCGCCTCTTTGATGATGTCGGGAAATGTCTTGAACGGCTGATGGGCGGACAACATGTCATTATACGCCGTAACGATGCCGACATTGACCGCGCCCGTGGCGAGGAGCGCGTTTTTATCGCCGGCCGGGCATGCGGCGGCGGCGTGGGCGACATTGCCGCAGGCGTGAAGCTGGCGCGCAGGGCCGCTTCGGCGCGCAGCCTCCATCTGAGCGAGATAGGCCGCGCGGGTCTTTTCGCTGCGCGCCTTGATCCGTTCAGTGACGGCGGCGACGGTGGGATGAAGTTTCGGCATCAATGCGGATCCTTCGCTAAGTTTTACGCTCGGTCCAAAAGGCTTCGACATGGGCTTGCTGGCTGCGCAACAGCGCGCGCACCGGCATGTCTTCGACCGGGCCGTCTTGAAGCGCTTGCTCCCAGGCGGCTTTCTTGTCCTCGCCGACCAGCATCAGCGTAATCAGGCCCGCACGTTCGACGGCCGCCAGCGTGAGCGTGGCGCGGTTAAGGTGGGCGCCGGCCACGCCGCCTTTGGGCGCTGTGATCGCGGCGACCATTTGGCCGCTCTTGGGGTCCAGCGCCTCGGCCAGACCTTCCGCGCCCGGAAACCAGGAGGCTGTATGTCCGTCAGCACCCATGCCGAGCACGACGACATCGATCGGCGCTTTCAAGCCCCCGACCCGGTCATTGAGTTCGGACAGACCTTGCTGCGGCGTTTCATCACCTGTCTTCAAACTGAAGAACTGTGCGGCGGAGGCGTTGGCGTTGATCAGGCTTTGCCGGACAAGGTTTTCATTCGACGCGGGGTCGCGCACATCCACCCAGCGCTCATCGACGACGGTCGCTTGCACGCGCGACCAGGGCAAATCGGTCTGCGCGAGACGCTGATAGAGCGGGCGCGGCGTCGTGCCCCCGGACAGCGCAATTGAGGCAAATTCATTTTGCGCCAGCCGTGCGGCCAGCTCCGCTGTGATGCGTGTGCTGAGCGCATCGACAAGTGCGTCGAGCGTGGCGAAATTCTGAAACGACCAGGTCATGCGCCCATCAGCTGAGCTCGTCGAACCATTCGCGATCATCGCGATGGAGGAGCGTGGCGGCGGCCGCTGGGCCGGCCGAGCCTGCTGCATATCGATATAGTTCGGTTTCCTCGCTTTCCCAGGCCTCGACCACCGTGTCGATCCACCGCCATGCAGCCTCAACTTCGTCACGGCGCATGAACAGGGAAAGATCGTCGCGCACGACCGCCATGAGCAGGCGTTCATAGGCGTCAGGATAGCGCGCGCCGAAT
>JAUIEH010000316.1 GCA_030428405.1 Alphaproteobacteria bacterium | reverse complement strand
GAGTGCGGCGTGACGCGCACGACGTCCGCGACGCATCAGATCATCGCGGACAATATCGATCAGTCCGCCGTCTATGGCGGCGCGATCGCCGGGCGGGGGCCGCGCTATTGTCCGTCGATCGAGGACAAGGTCGTGCGCTTCGCCGAACGCGAGTCGCATCAGATCTTTCTCGAGCCGGAAGGGCTCGATGATCATGCGGTCTATCCCAACGGGATTTCGACTTCGCTGCCGGATGTGGTGCAGGCCGCGTTTCTGAGGACGATTCCGGGGCTCGAGCGCGCCGAGGTCATCCGCTACGGCTATGCGATCGAGTACGATTATGTGGACCCGCGCGAGCTTCTGCCGAGCCTCGAGACCAAGCGCGTGCGCGGCCTGCATCTCGCCGGACAGATCAACGGCACGACCGGCTATGAGGAGGCGGCGGCTCAGGGGCTCGTCGCCGGACTGAACGCAGCAATTGGCGCAGGCGGCGGCGAGGCGGCCGTCATCGACCGCTCGCAGGGCTATATCGGCGTGATGATCGACGACCTCGTCACGCGTGGCGTCACCGAGCCGTACCGCATGTTCACCTCACGGGCGGAGTACCGGCTGACCTTGCGCGCGGACAACGCAGACCAACGTCTCACGCCGCTCGGCCTCGGCCTGGGCTGTATCGGCGCGGAGCGGGAAGCGGCGTTCACCGTGAAGATGGCGGCGCTGGACGAAGCGCGCGCGCTGGCGCGGACTTGCGCGCTGACGCCGAACGAGGCGCGCCGACATGGCTTCGCGGTCAAGGATGACGGTCGCCGGCGCAACATCATCGAGCTTCTGTCCTATCCCGATATCGGCTTTGAGGCGCTCGCCGGGGTCTGGCCGCAGCTTGGCGCGCTGGCGCCGGCCGTGCGCGAACAGCTCGAAATCGACGCCGTCTATCACGGCTATCTCGAGCGGCAGGAGGCCGACATCATTGCGTTCAAGCGCGACGAGTCGCTGCGCATTCCGGACGACCTCGACTACGCCGCCGTGGGCGGTCTTTCGAATGAAGCGCGCGAGAAACTGGAGCGGACGCGGCCGCGTACGCTCGGACAAGCGGGCAGGATCGAAGGCGTCACGCCGGGCGCGCTGTCGGCGCTCCTGGCGCATGTGAAGCGCGCGGCGCGCGTGCGGGCGAGCCAGGGGTGAGCCGGGCGGCGCCTGCTGAGATCAGCGATCAGGAAAGCTTCTGCGCGGTCCTGTCGGTTTCACGTGAAACCGGCGCGCGCTTCGACGCCTGGCGCCAGCTGCTGGAAAAGTGGAACGCGCGGATCAATCTCGTCGGGCCGTCGACCCTGAGCGCGTTCTGGCTGCGACACGCCGCTGACGGCTCACAGCTCGCCGCCTATGCGGACGAGGGCGCGCGCGACTGGATCGATTTCGGATCGGGCGCTGGCGCGCCGGGGATCGCTGTTGCGCTGATGCGCGCGGATCGCGGCTGGCCTACCCAAATGCGCCTGGTTGAATCAAACGCCAAAAAGGCGGCGTTTCTGCGCGAGGCGGTGCGGGCGTGCGGTCTGGGCGAGGCGGTCCGCGTCGATGACGCCCGTATAGAACGCCTTGCGCCAGCGCCCATGCATGTCGTCACCGCGCGCGCCTTCGCGCCGCTAGACCGGCTCTTGGGATACGCCGAGCCTTGGTGGGGGACGCAGACGCGCGGCGTGTTTTTGAAGGGGCGCGATGTGGAAGCGGAGATTGAGGCCGCGCATGCGACGGGGTGGCGCTTTTCCCATCAGCTCGCTGAAAGCCGGTCGGACAGCGACGGACGCGTTCTGACGGTGACGGAGCTTGTCCGCGCCTGACGCTTGCGTGCGACGCAGGACCACGCGTCGGTCCGACGGCGTTCAATCTGTTAATGAATTAACCAACCATACGCCGGCGCATGGTTAACAGGCGAGGCGGTCTCAGCCGCCCGGCAAAGTTCCCGACTCGCGAATTTTGCCGATTCGCTCGGTCACGAACTGCTTCACGATCTCGGCGCGGGACGAACCATAGATGCCTTCCTCCGCAAGCTGATCGAGCACCTCAGCAAGCGGCGCCGACAGCGTGATGGAGAACTTGACCGTATTTGTTTCGCTGCGCTTTGCAGGCATATGTAGGCCGTTAAGAAACTATTTGCATTCTATATAGAACCTATTCACACAGATTAAAAGCTGAAAAGCAGGGAGCGGACTAGGTGCCTGAGAACCGAAACATGCAGGTGATCGCCATCGCCAATCAGAAGGGCGGCGTCGGCAAAACGACGACGGCGATTAATCTCGGCACGGCGCTGGCGGCGGCGGGCGAGCGCTGTCTGATCATCGACATCGACCCGCAGGGCAACGCATCCACGAGCCTTGGCGTCGAACGCGCGACCCGCGAGGTGACGACGTACGACATACTAATGAATGACGGGGCGGTGGCGAACGCGATCATCGAGACCGACATTCCCAATCTGCACATTGTGCCGTCGGTCACCGAACTCGCCGCTGTTGAAGCTGAGATTTTCGGCGAGAACGATCGCCACACGCGCATGCAGCGCGCGATGGAGACGCTGAAGCGTCACATCGCCGACGGCTCGGCGCACTCATATCGCTATATCTTCATGGACTGTCCGCCGTCGCTCAGTCTACTGACGGTTAACGCGATGGTCGCCGCGGACTCGGTCCTGATCCCCCTGCAGTGCGAGTTTCTCGCGCTCGAGGGTCTGACCCAGATCATGCAGACCTATAATACGGTGAAGTCCAACATGAACCCGGCGCTCGCCATTCAGGGCGTGCTGCTGACCATGTATGACGGCCGCAACAATCTCTCCAAGCAGGTGGTCGACGATGTGCGCGAGCATTTCGGCGACGCGGTCTACGAGACCGTCATTCCGCGCAATGTGAAGCTTTCTGAAGCGCCATCGCATGGAAAGCCTGCTTTGATCTATGATCCGAAATGCGCCGGCAGCCAGGCTTATCTGCAATTGGCCGGCGAAATGCTGCGCCGCAGCAAATTTGTCGAAGCGGCGTAGGGGAGGGTCATGGGAATGGCGGCGACGAAACCGCGTCTTGGTCGCGGACTTTCAGCTCTACTGGGCGATATCGATCCCTCGGTGACCCGGCTTGCGCCGAACACGCCGGCGGCGGCGAACGCGTCCGCGCGCTCGTTCTCCGGCTCCGGCGTCAAGACGGTGCTGATCGGACAGCTCAAGCGCAATCCGGATCAGCCACGACGCAAGTTCGACGAAGCCGAGCTTGAAGACCTCGCCGCCTCCATCCGAACGAAGGGGCTTCTGCAGCCTCCGGTGGTTCGTCCGATTGAGGGCGAGGAGGAGAGCTATCAGATCGTCGCCGGCGAACGCCGCTGGCGCGCCGCGCAAAAGGCCGGCCTGCACGAAGTGCCGGTGCTCGTGCGCGATCTGTCGGATCAGGAAGTTCTCGAGATCGCGATCATCGAGAACGTTCAGCGGTCGGACCTCAATCCGATCGAAGAGGCCAACGCCTATCAGGCGCTGATCGATCAGTTCGGCCACAAGCAGGAAGAGGTCGCCAAGGCCGTCGGCAAGAGCCGCAGTCACGTCGCCAATACGCTCCGGCTGCTGGCGCTGCCCGCGCGCGTGCGCGAGCTGGTCTCGGATCAGAAGCTCTCAGCAGGTCATGCGCGCGCCATTGCGTCTGCGCCCGACCCTGAAGCGCTTGCGCGCCAGATCCTTGAGCTTGGCATGACCGTGCGCGACGCAGAGGCGCTCGCCCGCAAGACGCATGACGAAGCCGGCACGCGGCGCTCCGCGCCATCGTCGAGCCGTTCGGGCGGGGGCGGCGGCAAGCCCGCCGACACCGTCAAAATCGAGCGGGAAGTGTCCGCTGCGCTCGGTCTCGATGTCGAGATCAATGACCGTGGCGCGACGGGCGGCGAGATCACGGTGAAATACGCCACCGCCGAACAGCTAGAAGACATTTGCCGCCGGCTGAT
>JAUIEH010000315.1 GCA_030428405.1 Alphaproteobacteria bacterium | reverse complement strand
CGCCTTGCGCTTGCTGCGACGCGTCTTGGGCTTTTCGCGCCCGCGACAACGCGTTTAGATGCGGGAAGGGCAGAGGAAAGCGAAAGCGGCGGATGATCGGTCTAGTCGTTGTCAGCCATGGGCGGCTGGCTGAGGAATTGGTGGCGGCGACAGTCCATGTCGTCGGCGAACAGCCTAATCTTTGCGCGATGTGCGTGGAGGCGGACGACGATTTGGAGCGTCGCCGGCTCGACATACAGGCCGCCGTCGAGGCCGCCGATGTCGGCTCGGGCGTCATCATCGTCACCGACATGTTTGGCGGCACGCCGGCCAATCTCGCCATTTCGCTGATGAAGAAAGACCGCATCGAAGTGCTCGCGGGCGCAAACCTCCCCATGCTGATTAAGCTGGTGGAAGTGCGCTCGGGCGGTGACGTCGCGGCCGCCGCCGAAGTCGCGCTGGAGGCGGGGCGCAAATATATGAGCATCGCCAGCCACGTCCTGCGCCGGGGCGAGAAATGACGCAAACGCTGTCGCGCCGTCTGAAAATCAAGAACGAGCGCGGCCTGCATGCGCGCGCCTCGGCCAAGTTTTCCGAGACCGCCGGGCGCTATGACGCCGTCGTGCAGGTTTCCAGCGAAGGTGAAACGGTTGGCGCCGACAGCATTATGGGCCTGATGATGCTGTCGGCCGGGCCAGGCGCCGTCATCGAAGTTACGGCGGAAGGCGCAGCGGCTGATGACGCGCTCGACGCGCTCGAAGCTCTTGTCGATGATCTCTTCGGCGAGGAGTGCTGAGCGTGCAGAGCGTCTGCGTTCACGCGCCCGCCAGATAGATCGTGCAGGACGAACGCGCCTGCGTCAGCGGATTGTCGAAAGCCACTTCCTCGGCGTCGCGCCAGGAAAACGCCGCCGCCAAATCGTTCAGGAACGCCGCATCGGGCGGATCGTCCGACCAGAGCGCGAAGACGCCGCCGGGCTTCAAGACGCGGCGCGCGCGCGCGAGGCCTTCAGGCGAATATAGCGCAGCATGGGCGGGGCTGAGCACGCGGTCTGGCGCATGATCGACATCAAGCAGCACGGCGTCGAAACACCGTGCGGGCGCAGCCGGGTCGAGCGCGGGCGGTTCTTCGGCGAGTGCGGCGAAGAAATCGGCTTCGACGAAACGGCAGCGCGCATCGCCCGACAATTCCGCGCCGAGAGGCACGAGGCCCTGGCGGTGCCAGTCGATCACCGCCTCCATGATCTCCACGACAATGAGCGACGAGACGCGCGCGTCCGCAAGAGCGGCCTGCGCGGTGTAGCCAAGCCCCAGCCCGCCGACAGCGACGTCGAGCGCATCGCCGTCGAGGCGCGCGAGCGCCAGCCGCGCGAGCGCGCGCTCGGTCTCGGTGAACAGGCTCGACATCAAATGCTCGTCGCCAAGCATGACCTCGAACACGTCCTCACCGAGCGATAAGAGCCGCCTGCGCCGCAGGCTGATCGGCCCCATCGGCGTGGCGCGGTAGTCGAGCTCTTCAAACAATGGCGTCATGAACGGCCTCAGGCGGCTCGCGCGGCTCGGCGCTGGTGCGCCTAGTTTGGATAGGTCCGCTGGCGCGCATGCTCGCGGGCGTGTTCGCGCTCGCGCTCGAGGCGGCGCGCATCCGCGATGACGGCCTGGACTTCCTCGAGGTCTTCGACCAGCGCGGAAAACGAGATCGCGCCGGTTTCGGCGTCTGCGTAGCGTGCGGCCAGCTCGCTGAAGCCGCGCCGGAACTCGGCCGCGTTGACCCGGTTGTCGTGGTCGCGGTCGAGCGTGTTGAGCCCCGGAATCGCATCGCGCGCGCCCAGCGCCCGTTCGGTGAAATCGGCATATTCGAGCGGCGAAAGGTCGCCTGAGCCGTTGCGGTCGGCGCGCGCGAAAGCCGCCGTATAGCCAGCCGCGCGCTCGGTCTCTGTGATGAGATAGTCGCCGTCGGCGTCCATAGTCGCGAAGAACAATCCGCCCGCATAAAGCAGATAACCGCCCGAAAAAGGATCGCGGCCTTCGTCTTCGCCGTCGTCGTCTTGTGCGCCCGCGCCGCTGGTCAGAAGCGCTGCGGCGCCAAAGGCGCCCGCCAGCATGGCTGCAATAATGCGAGGCTTCATCGACGGTCTCCCTTCGCGCCTAAGCGCTTAACCTAGCGCTTTCATGCCGCCGCGGTCAGCCCGTGCGCTGTTCCGGACCGCATAAGGAAAGCTTTATGCTTGATATAAGGTTTTCTTTATATCCCCTTGCCGTGCCGCTGCGGGGCTGTTATAGGCCGGACCGAATTCCCGAAGGCGGCGCATTTTCCGCCGCAGCGCTATCAGGAGACAGGCATGAGCGACGTCGCGGAACGCGATTTTGCGGTCAAGGATTTGGACCTTGCGGATTACGGACGCAAAGAGATCGAAATCGCCGAACACGAGATGCCGGGCCTGATGGCCACGCGCGCCGAGTTCGGTCCGTCGCAGCCGCTGAAAGGCGCGCGCATCGCCGGCTCCCTGCACATGACCATCCAGACGGCTGTGCTGATCGAGACGCTGCAGGCGCTCGGCGCGGAAGTGCGCTGGGCCTCGTGCAATATCTATTCGACCCAGGACCACGCCGCCGCCGCGATCGCCGCGAAAGGCACGCCGGTGTTCGCGCATAAGGGCGAAACGCTGGAAGAATACTGGGACTTCGCGGACAAGATCTTCGAGTGGCCCGACGGCGAAACCGCCAACATGATCCTCGACGATGGCGGCGATGCGACCTTGATGGTCATTCTCGGCGCGCAGGCGGAGACCGACCCTTCCGTCCTCGAAAATCCGTCCAATGAGGAAGAAACCGCGCTCTTCGCCACCATCAAGCGCCGGCTGGAGCGCAATCCGGGCTGGTTCTCCAAGGTCAAGGCGAACATCAAAGGCGTCTCGGAAGAGACCACCACGGGCGTCAACCGCCTCTATCAGATGCAGAAGCGCGGCCAGCTGCCGTTCCCTGCGATCAACGTCAATGACAGCGTCACCAAGTCGAAATTCGACAATAAATATGGCTGCCGCGAAAGCCTGGTCGACGCCATTCGTCGCGGTACGGACGTCATGATGGCGGGCAAGACCGCTTTCGTCGCCGGCTTCGGCGATGTCGGCAAAGGCTCGGCGGAATCGCTGCGCGGGGCGGGCGCGCGCGTCACGGTGTCGGAAGTCGATCCGATCTGCGCGCTGCAGGCGTCCATGGAAGGCTTCGACGTCAAGACGCTCGACGACGTCGTCGACAATATCGACGTGTTCGTCACCGCGACGGGCAATAAGGACATCATCACCGTCGATCACATGCGCCGCATGAAGGACATGGCGATCGTCTGCAATATCGGCCATTTCGACAATGAGATTCAGGTCGAAGGCCTGAAGAACTTCAAGTGGACGAACATCAAGCCGCAAGTCGACATGATCGAGTTCCCCGACGGCAAGCGCATCATTCTGTTGTCGGAAGGCCGCCTGGTGAATCTCGGCAACGCCACGGGCCATCCGAGCTTCGTGATGTCGGCCTCGTTCACCAACCAGACCATCGCGCAGATCGAGCTGTGGTCGAATACCGGCCATTACGGCAACGAGGTCTACACGCTGCCCAAGCATCTCGATGAGAAGGTCGCGCGTCTGCATCTCGACCATCTCGGCGTCAATCTGACGGAGCTTTCGGGCGAGCAGGCCGATTATATCGGCGTCGCGCCGAGCGGTCCGTACAAGCCGGATCACTACCGCTACTAAGCGGATGCGGCATTGGCGCAGGCGCGGGGCGCTCCCCCCGTGTCTGCGCCGCCCGCGCCGTTCGCGAACGCGCGCGCCGGGGAGGGAATTCGATGAGCTATCCGCCGTCCTGGCGTGTCATCGAAGACACCTCTTTCGCCGTGGAGCTGATGCGGGCTCATCCGTTTGCGCATTTGTTTTCGGCGCATAACGGACTGAACGCGACGCGCGCGCCTTTCATCGC
>JAUIEH010000314.1 GCA_030428405.1 Alphaproteobacteria bacterium | reverse complement strand
GAACGCTTCGGGCGCGGACGCATCATCGCGCATCTGCGCGGCAAACCGCCCAAGGACGATCTCGACCAACCCTTCATGTGCCTGAAGAGCTATGGCGCGGGGGCGGACTGGAGCGAGGCCGAATGGCGCGATCTGGTCGATCAGCTCCTCTTCGACGGCGTGATCGTCGAGGCCGGCGAGCGCGGACGGCCCGCCCTGCAATGCGGCGACCATGAAGCCGTACGCGCCATCTTCAAACGCGAGCGCGAAGTCATGCGCCGCGCCAAAGCGCCCAGCAGCGCACGCGTCACCAATCGCAAACGCGCCGCCGCAGCCTCCGCATTGCCCGACGGCGCCGCCCAATTGTTTGAGCGGCTGCGCGCCTGGCGCAAGGAGACGGCCGGCGAACAAGGCGTGCCGCCTTATGTCGTCTTCCATGACGCCGTCTTGCGCGAAATCGCGCTCGCCAGGCCGGACGACCGCGCAGCGTTGGCGCGCATTCCCGGCGTCGGCGAAGCCAAGCTCAACCGCTATGGCGACGCGCTCTTGCAGGAACTCGCAGATGCGCGCGCAGCGGCCTGACACTCAGCGCAGAAATGGCGGGCGCGGATGAGCAATCTTATTGAACTCCTCATTCGCCTCGCCTTTGGCAGACCGATATCGCGGCGGCGCTGGCGGCGCCTCTTGATCGGGCGCGCAGCCCAGCGCCGACGCCGGCGCGCACGACTTGGCCCGCGCGGCTATGTCTATGTCATGCAGCCCGAAATTCTGCCCGGCTGGGTGAAGGTCGGATTGACGAGACGCGACGTCGCATCGCGGGCGCGAGAGCTGACCACAGGCCTGCCTGGCCGCCTCATCGTCCGCTCAAAGAAGATGGTCGACGACGCCGCAGCCGTAGAGCGCGCCGTCCATCGCGCGCTCTCGACAAAACGCGACCCGACCGGCGGCGAGTGGTTTCAGATCACGCCCGAAGAAGCCACGCGCTGCGTCGACGAACACGCCCAGGCGCACGAAATCATCGCGCCCATAAACCCGCTCTGGGCCTGGGCGCTTCTGGCGGCGATAATTGCTGGCCTGATTGGCTTTGGCGGTGCGGGATATTAGGCGCTGACGAGCTTAGCGCTCTGAACGCCGCTCCCGCCCTTCGCGTTCAGGCTTTGAAATCCAGGCCCAGTTCGGCGAAGCGGCGACTGTCGTCCATCCAGTTCTCGACGACTTTCACGTGCAGGAAGAGATGGATGCGCCGGTCGAGCATCTTTTCGAGCTCCTCGCGCGCGGACTGTCCGATCGCCTTGATTGTGCGCCCACCCTCGCCCACGGCGATGCGCTTATGGCTGTCGCGCGAGACATAGATGATCTGATCGACACGCGCCGAGCCATCCTCGCGCTCTGTCCACATTTCGGTTTCAACGGTGGCGGCGTAAGGTATTTCGTCATGCAGACGCAGAAAGACTTTCTCGCGCGTGACTTCAGCCGCCAAGAGGCGCACGGATAAATCCGCCACCTGATCTTCGGGATAATGCCAGGGCCCTTCCGGCATGCGCGCCGCCAGTGAGGTCGCGACATCTTCGACGCCATCGCCGGTCAGCGCGGAAATCATGAAAACCTGCTCGTAAGCGCTTTTCTCCGTAAGCGATGCAATCAGCGCAAGCAGCGCCTCGCGCGCGACCAGATCGATTTTGTTGAGCGCGAGTATCGCGGGCGCGCGGATCTTGGAGAGGCCTTCGGCGACGAGCTCCGCCTCCTCGCTTGAGGCGCCGCGTTTGACGGCGGCGGCGGCGTCCACGACATGCAAGACGGCGTCGGCGTCAGCCACGCCGTCCCAAGCCGCGCGCACCATCGCTCTGTCGAGCCGGCGCTTGGGCGCAAACACGCCCGGCGTGTCGACGAGAATGATTTGGGCGTGATCGCGCACCGCCACGCCGCGGATCTGAAAGCGCGTGGTTTGCGCCTTGTGCGTGACGATGGAGACCTTCTGGCCCACCAGCGCATTGACCAGCGTCGACTTGCCGGCATTGGGCGCGCCGATGACGGCGACGAAACCGCATCGCGACGTAGATTGTTCCGCCTGTTCAGTCATCGACGGCTTCTCTCTGCAATAAGGCGTCAGCGGCCGCGCGCTCGGCGATGCGCCGGGAGCCGCCCTCGCCGCGCTGTGGCGCAAGGCCCGATATGATGGCCTCAATGATGAAGCTCGGTCGGTGGTCGGGGCCAGTCTGTGAAATGATCTTATATTTCGGCGTCGGCAATCCCCGGCTTTGCGCCCATTCCTGCAGCCGCGTCTTGGGATCGCGCTCGCCGGAATTCTTGCGCTCGAACTCATCGGCCCAGAAGCGCTCGAATACGTCGGATACGGCCTCAAGCCCGCCATCGATATAAAGCGCGCCAAGAAGCGCTTCACACGCATCGCCGAGAATGCGCGTCTTATCGCGCCCGCCTGCGGCGTCCTCTGCGAGCGACATGCGCAAGGCTGCGCCCAGATCCATCCGACGCGCCGCGCGTGCGCACGCTTCCTTGCGCACCAGCGCGTTCAGCCGGATGGCGAGCCCGCCCTCATCCAGCTTGCCGTGTTCGGCGAAAAGCCGTTCGGCGACGAGAAGGCCAAGCACGCGGTCGCCTAGAAACTCTAATCGCTGGTAATCGACCGTATGCGGCCGGCCCTCGTTGAAGCTGCCATGCGTGAGCGCGCGCTCGAGAAGCTTGGCGTCCCTGAAGCTGTAGTTGATGCGCCCCTCAAGCAGATCGGCCGAGGTTTTCGAGCCGCGCGACGGCTTATTCCCGCTCACGAGGCTTGCGTGTCGGGTTCAGCGACGATCATCACCATGGCTTGCGCATAGGGATGTTCGTCCGTCAACGTCAGATGCAGACGGGCGATGGCGCCTTGCGGCGTTATCATGTCGAGACGCCTCTTCGCGCCGCCGGTGAGCGCGAGCGTGGGCGCGCCTGAGGGCAGGTTCACCACGCCGATATCGCTCCAATAAACGCCCTGGCGCGGCACGCCAGTGCCAAGCGCCTTGGCGCAGGCTTCCTTGGCGGCGAAGCGTTTGGCGTAGGTGTCGGCGCGCAGGCGCCGACGGTCGGCCTTGGCGCGTTCGATGTCAGTGAAGATGCGCTGGGTGAAGCGATCGCCGAAACGTTCGAGCGACTGCTCAATCCGGCGAATGTCGCAGATATCAACGCCCAGACCGATGATCACGCCGCCGTCTCCGCAACGGCTTCTTCGATGAGCTGCTTCATTCGTCGCACCGCGCCGTCGAGCCCAAGAAAGATCGCTTCGCCGACGATGTAGTGGCCGATATTGAGTTCTGCGACCTCGGGAATGGCGGCGACGGGCTTCACGGTCTCGAATGTCAGGCCATGACCCATATGGCATTCCACGCCGAGTTCTTGCGCCGACAGCGCAGCGCGCTTGAGATTTTCAAGCTCGCGTTCCGTCGCAGCCTCATCGCCATCAAGCGCAGCATGACAATAACGCCCGGTGTGGAACTCAACGACCGGCGCGCCAAGTTGGGCGGCGGCTTCGATCTGTTTTTGCGACGGCTCGATAAACAAGGAGACGCGAATTTTCGCTTCAATCAGCCTGCGTACAATCCAGGCGATTTCATTGTGCAGGCCGGCGGCGTCGAGACCGCCTTCGGTCGTGCGCTCTTCGCGACGTTCCGGCACGAGGCAAACCGCGTGCGGCGCATGACGCAACGCAATTTCGAGCATTTCATCCGTCGCCGCCATTTCCATGTTCAACGGCAAGGCGACGGCGCCCGCTATGGCGAGCAGATCCTCATCGCGAATATGACGACGGTCTTCACGCAGATGAAAGGTGATGCCGTCCGCGCCGGCTTCCTGCGCGATGCGGGCTGCGCGCGCGGGATCGGGGTGATCGCCGCCACGCGCGTTCCGAATGGTTGCGACATGGTCGATATTGACGCCGAGCCGGGGCGGCCGCCGGTCTACGCTCACGATGGGCCCTCTTCTGC
>JAUIEH010000313.1 GCA_030428405.1 Alphaproteobacteria bacterium | reverse complement strand
CAAGCGGGCCGACGCCATTGTTGTCGTCGGCGATGACGCCGAAGCCGATCAGCAGCGCAAATCAGCCTGGCGCGCGCGCCTGCCCGACGACATTCCGATCATCCGCGCCCGCCTGACGCCCGGCGGACCGATCCCCGGCGGGCCGGTTTTCGCCTTCGCCGGCATTGGTCGTCCGCAGAAATTCTTCGATGCGCTCAACGCCGCCGGCGCCGACCTCAAGGCGACCGCGACCTTTCCGGACCATCACCGCTACACGCGCAACGATCTCAACTCGCTGCGCGAATCCGCGCGTCGGCACAACGCGCTGCTGTTGACGACGGAAAAAGACCATGTCCGCCTGCCCGCCGAAATGCGTCGGCTGATCCACGCCTGGCCCGTCACCATGCGCTTTGAAGACGAAGCCAAGCTCGACGCATTGCTCGAAAAAGCCATGGACCGCAGCGCGCGACGCTGAGAACTGCGGGTCGAACGGGCCGCCGCACTCGCCTAGACTGGCGCCGCGCAACAACGCGAAAAGCGATCTGACATGGCGGTTGAGCAAAAATTCGATTTCGGCGCGCGCATGGAAGCGTTCGCCTATGACGCCTATTCAGCGTTCTTCCGGCTGTTTTCGCTCGACCGCGCCTCCGCACTGGGCGGCGGGTTGTTGCGGCGTCTCGGCCCGCTCCTGCCCGCGCATCGCTACGCCCGCACAAATATGCGGCTCTGCTTTCCCGACCTCTCGCCGGAAGAGGAACGCCGCCTCCTGACCGGCATGTGGGACAATCTTGGCCGCATGATCGGCGAGATTCCGCATCTTCCCGAGTTCGTCACCAGCGGTCCCGAAAGCCGCGTCGAGTTCATCGGCGCCGAAGTGCTCGACAAGATCGCAACGGACAAGACCGGGGCGGTCCTGGTCGGCGGCCATTTCGCCAATTTCGAAGTGCTCGGCATGTCGATCGCGCGCCATGGCGTGCCGTGCCAGATAACCTACCGCCCACTGAATAATGGCTTTATCGACAAGCGCGTCGCCGATACGCGCCGCGCCTATGGCGTCAAGCTTCTCGCCGCGAAAGGGCGCACTGGCGGCATGGCGCTCCTTCGCGCATTGGCCTCGGGCGAAGCCGTCGGCATCATGAATGATCAGAAAAACAATGAAGGCGTCGCCGCGCCGTTTTTCGGCCATGACGTGATGACCGCGGACGGACCCGCGCGCCTCGCCAAGCGCTTCGGCTGCCCGCTTGTGCCGATGTCGGTCTCGCGGCTGGAGGGTGCGCGCTTCCGGGTCGAAGTGTTCGAGCCGATCGCGCAGTCAGACCTCGAAGATGATGACGCCGCCATCGCCGAGACGGTTGCGCGCGTCAACGCCTTCATCGAAGACCGCGTGCGCGCGAACCCGGAACAGTGGTTCTGGGTGCATCGCCGTTGGCCGAAATCAGTTTATCGGTCGGAAACCTCACCAGCAGCCAATCCATCAGAATCGGCGTCGCTCGATGTCAACGGAGCGCTATAGCTTCGAATACTCTGGACGCGCGCGCGGAGATACTGAAGCCACGAGTGATGCGCCCGAGGTTCGCTCAATCGAACTGCCGATACCGGATCGACGAAGAAGCGGTCGTAATAACGCATTTCCCAGCGGACCCAGGCTGTTTCCGCTGAACCGTCGGTCGCCACAACACCAATCTGTTCGCCACATTCGACCCACTGACCTGTTTCGAGGCTCGATGCGCCAACAAAAACAAGACGCGTGACTATTCCGCCCCCATGATCAATTTCGAGGCTCGTCTCAGATGACGATGCAGCGTGTTCAATGGCATCGACGACTCCGCTAGCGGGCGCAAGCACGGGGCTGTCTGACAACACAGAAATGGTCACCTGACGGCAGTCGTCGCCAGTGCGTTCGCTACCGGATGAACTTGCCGGACAGTACGTGCTCGCAAGTTCTCCCGCCACCGGAAAAATGAAGCCCGAAAGATAGCCCGGTGCGGCGCGCTCATTCGGCTCATTCAGCCAATTCGTAGACTGTAGGACTGGTCGATCGCGGCCAACGAAATGCGGCAATTCATCAGTCCTCCGACGAACTTGCAGGTTTCGTCCATCGGAAATCAAGCGATCACCCCAGCTTATCACCAGAATTCGCTCGGCCGCACTAGGCGGCAGCCCCAACACGACGAGCCCGTCAGCGTCCGTGCTCGTTTCATACAAGTCGACGTGATTGGTTTGGTCAATTACTCGAATGCCGCCCTCGCGCGCATGGCTGATGCAAAAAACGAGATCGCCCTGCATCGGCGCATCGGGCCAGCAATCTATCATCGCTGACGCGAGCGAGTCTGCTGTGCCCTTGAAGCTGCCCGCGATAGCGCTGAATACCGCGAATACCGCGAAGTATGTCGCACGCGAGCGAAGATCCCGCATTTGCAGCACTATTCGACCGTCATCGCATCCGTTGCCGCTACCGGCTCCAGCTCGAGTGCGAGCGCCGGATCGACATAGAAGCGGTCGCGATATTTCAGGCCCCAATGCAGATGCGGGCCGGTGGAGCGGCCGGTCGTGCCGATTTCGCCGATCAGCTCGCCCTGCTCGACACGCTGGCCGGATTCAACGTGTACGGCGCTCAGATGCATGAAGATCGACACCAGCCCCTGGCCGTGATCGAGAAAGATCGTGCCGCCCTCGAAGAAAAGATCCGGGTCGGCCAGCGTGATGACGCCGCCGGCGGGCGCAACGACCGGCGTGCCCTCGGGCGCAGCGATGTCGAGGCCCCAATGGATACGCGGATTGGCGTCGTCATTATTGTAGACGCGCGAAGAGCCGTAGACGCCCGAGCGCCGGCCGTCAGCAGGAAGAATGAAGCCGCCGAGCCAGTCCGCCCCCGGAACAATCGTGTCGAAGGCGGTGCGCTTAAGCGCGGTCGAGCGCTGAATATGCGCTACTTCTTCCGGCGTGTAGCTTGGCGAAGCGCGCGGCACGCCCTCAATGCGCGTGGACGGATAGTCCTGTGGCGCAACATCGAAGCTGAGCATGCTGGACGGCGTCAGACCGGAACCCTCGGCGCCGAGCGCGCGGACATTGGCCGCACCGCCCGCTAGCCGCGACAGAGCAATGACCGCCCAGCCGTCTTCATCGCCCTCGACGACGAACTCGCCATTCAGCTCAAAGCGCGCGCCCGGCGCGCTCTGACAGATGAGCAAGCCGCCTTGGCGCGCCATCACCGAAGGACAATCCAACGGCGCCTGTTCTTGCGCCGACGCCGTGGCGCAGGCGGCGAGCGCGAATGCGAGCGCGGCTGCGAAACCCTTCATTGCGTGCATCACTCGGCCTTTCCCTGATTGAGTTCGCGCCAGCGCTGCAGCGCCGCTACAGCATCGGCGTAGGGTTCCTGCAATTTGGGATTCCAATAGCGCAGCTCTTGGATCGGAATGTGGCGGCCAGTGACGGCGCAGCGCACATAAGCGCCGTTGCGCAGGATTTCGAAATCCGCGTCGCCATACCGGATCTTGGCCTCCGGCCCGATAATATCGTCGGTCATGTGAGCTCCATTGCGCGCACGCCCTTTTAGAACAATGCGCCTTGCTGGTCGCTGCGTTTGGCGGTTTTCTTTTCGCGCTTGGCGTCCGGCTTGCGCTTGGCGGATTCGTCTCCGCCCGACGACGCCGCGCCGTCGCGGACGGTCGCGGAGCGCTTCCCGTCAGCGAATTCCATCTCAACGACATCGCCGGCGCCGAGCGCAGCAGCGCCGCGCGCAATGGCGCCGTCAGGTCCGCGCACGATGGAAAAGCCGCGCTTGAGCACGGATTTGGGATCGAGACCCGACAAGCGCGCCGCAACCTGTTCGAGATGGCGCTGCTTGTCGCGCAAAGCGCGGCGCTCGGCGGCGTCCACGCGCCCCGCCAGCTCGTTCAGCCGCGTGCGCTTATCGGCAATGTCGCGCACCAGCGCTTGCGGGCGCAGACCCGCGGCGGCGCGCTGAAACC
>JAUIEH010000312.1 GCA_030428405.1 Alphaproteobacteria bacterium | reverse complement strand
CGCGCCGTTGCGCGAGGCCCGCCGCGCATCCGTGACCGCAAGACCGGCCGCCTCGGCGAGGCCGTCGACCTGGCGCAGTCCCAGACGCAGCGCGGGTTGGATCATGTCGCCTGCAGACGTTCTTCCGCCGTTTACAGGGGAAGCGGTTCGGCCACAGGCCCGGTCGACGGGGGCGGGCGGGGCGCCTATCTCCGTAGGCGCATCATTGAGCTCGAGCGTGTTGTCCCACTCGGATGCGTTGACGTCGACCTGGCGGACCTCGACGCCATGCTCGCGCGCGCAGCGGATGATCTGGGCGGGCGCGTAAAAGCCCATGGGCTGCGCGTTCAAGAGACCGCAGGCGAAGGCTGCGGGGTAATGTTTCTTCAGCCACGCCGAGACATAGACCAGAAGGGCGAAGGAGGCGGCGTGGCTTTCAGGAAAGCCATATTCGCCGAAGCCCTCAATCTGGTTGAAACAGCGCTCGGCGAAGGCGCGCTCATAACCGCGCGCGACCATGCCTTCGACCATTTTCTCCTGATATTTATGGATCGTGCCGAGCCGGCGAAACGTCGCCATCGCCCGGCGCAGACCGTTGGCCTCATCCGGCGTGAAGCGCGCAGCCTCAATCGCGATGCGCATGGCCTGTTCCTGAAACAAGGGCACGCCGAGCGTGCGGCCGAGCACGCGCTCAAGCTCGTCGGCGGGTCCGTGTTCCGGCGAAGGCGCGGGATAGGCGACGCTCTCCTCGCCATTACGGCGTCTGAGATAAGGATGGACCATGTCGCCCTGGATGGGACCCGGACGGACGATGGCGACTTCGATGACGAGGTCATAGAAACTGCGCGGCCTCAGCCTGGGCAGCATGTTCATCTGCGCGCGGCTTTCGACCTGAAACACGCCGATGGAGTCGGCGGCGCATAACATGTCGTAAACGGAGGGGTCTTCCGGGGGCACGTTGGCGAGCGTCAGCTTCGGCCCGCCCGTCTGGGCGATCAGGTCGAAACATTTGCGGATGCAGGTCAGCATGCCGAGGCCGAGCACGTCGACCTTCAAGATGCCGAGCGCGTCGATATCGTCTTTGTCCCACTCAATGAAGCTGCGGTCCTCCATGGCCGCATTGCCGATTGGCACGGTCTCGCAAAGGGGCCCGCGCGTCAGCACGAAGCCGCCGACATGTTGGGAGAGGTGGCGGGGAAAGCCGGTCAGCTCGCGCGCCAGATGCAGGGCGGCGGCGATGATGGGGCTCTTGGGGTCAAGGCCGGCTTCCCGGATGTGAGCGTCCGGCAGGCCGTCATCATGCGAGCCCCAGACCGTGCCGGCGAGGGCGGCGGCGACGTCCTCGGTCAGGCCGAGCGCTTTGCAGACCTCGCGCGCCGCGCTGCGCGAGCGATAGGAGATGACCGTGGCCGTCAGAGAGGCGCGCATTCGTCCGTAGCGCGCATAAATATACTGGATGACTTCCTCGCGCCGCTCATGCTCGAAATCGACGTCGATATCGGGCGGCTCCTTGCGCTCTCGGCTGATGAAGCGCTCGAACAATAAATCGATGCGCGCCGGGTCGACCGCCGTCACGCCGAGGCAATAACAGACCGTTGAATTCGCCGCCGAGCCGCGGCCCTGGCACAATATGCCTTGCGCGCGCGCCCAGGCGACGATGTCGTAGACGGTGAGGAAATAGGGCGCGTAATCGAGCTCGCCGATAAGGGCGAGCTCCTTTTCGATATTTGCACGGACCTTCTCGGGAAGCCCGTCGGGATAACGCTGCGCAGCGCCGCGCCAGGCGAGTTCTTCAAGATGGCCCTGCGGCGTCTTGCCAGGCGGAACCGGCTCATCGGGATATTCATAGGCCAGCTCGTCCAGGCTGAAGCGGCAGCGCGCGGCGATCTCGACCGAGCGCGTGACGGCGTCCTCATAGCCGCGGAAGAGGCGCGCCATTTCCGCCGGGCTTTTGAGGTGGCGGTCGGCATTTTTCTCGAGCCGGCGTCCCGCCGTCTGCACGGTCGTCTTTTCACGGATGCAGGCGAGCACGTCCTGCAGGGGCTTGCGTTCGGGCGCGTGGTAGAGAATGTCGCCGACAGCGACCAGCGGCGCGCTGCATTTCTCGCTCAGCGCGGCCAGGCGGGCGAGGCGGGCGCGGTCGTCGCCGCGCTTTTTATGCGTCGCCGCCAGATAGACGCGGCCCGGCCAGTCGGATGCAAGCTTGCCCAGCGTCTCAGCAAAGCGCGCATCAGCGTCATTATCCGGCGCGACCGCGAGGAAAATCTGACCCTCGGCATGGGCGTAAACGTCGTCGAGCGACAAGACGCATTCGCCCTTGGGTGCGGCCATCTTGCCTTTGGTGATGAGGCTGGACAGCCGTGCGTAGGCGGCGCGGTCGCTTGGATAAGCGATCAGGCTCAGCCCGCAAATCAGGTCGAGCCGGGCGCCGACGATGAGGCGCAGGCCGAACTCCTTGGCGGCGACATGGGCGCGCACGACGCCGGCCAGCGTGTTGCGGTCGGCGATTGCGAGCGCGGTCAGGCCAAGCGCCTTGGCGCGCTCGACCAGCTCATGAGCGTGCGAGCCGCCGCGCAGAAAGCTGAAATTCGTGATCGCCTGCAGCTCGGCGTAAGCGGGCGTGGTCACGGGCGGGGCGCTTTCGCCGCTGAGGCGCCGGCCCCCTCCGTCTGCTTTGCAGACACCTCCCCCGTAAACGCGGGAGGAAAGAACGTGACATCTCCAGCGCACTTTCTTCCCCCGTTTACGGGGGAAGCGGCCCGGCCGCAGGCCGGGTCGATGGGGGCCGCGCGCCTCACGGAAACAGGCCGTGCATGCGCCAGACGGGCGGGGCGGCGGGGTCGTCGTAAAGGCCTTCGCGATAAAGCCAGTAGCGCCGGCCGTCCTCATCCTCGACGGCGTAATAATCGCGCACGCGCGCGGGGCCGCGGCCGATATGGCGCCACCATTCCGGCGCGATGCGCTCAGGACCCTGCGCGCGCACTACGCGCCTCGGCTTGCGCCGCCAGGTGAAACGCGCAGGCGGACTGTCCGGCAGTTCCGCGATCGCGGTGACAGGCTCGGGCGGATCGAGCAGGAAAGGCGGGCGCGGCGGCGTCTCCTCGACCTGACCGGACCAGTCCGGTCGCGGCCCGCCATGGGGCGCGCGGGTCTGTGCGCGCTCGGGCGACCAGCTGTCGCGCGGGGCGAGGCGGTGGACGGCGCGCGCGCCGAACCGCGCAGCAAGGCGGTCGATGAGCTGGGCGGCGGCTTCATCGTCATGGCCGGGCGCGGCCTTGAGCACGGGCAGCACGCCGGGCGTCGCAGCAAGAGACTCCGTTGACAGAGCTTCCAGCACCAGCCGGTCGACGCCGAAGCCCGGATCGATTTCGCCGAGGCGTTCATCGAACAGGCGCATGAGCTGCTCGGGCTCGCGGCACGGACGCGAGGCGGCGACCTCTATGCGCGTTCCTCCGCCATCGGCGCGCAGGACATGCAGGCGCACGCGCCGCGCGCCGCGTCCTTCCAGCTCAAGATCGCTCAGCAGCTTTTCGCACAGCGCGACCACGCCGATGCGGATCGCCTCGCCGGTCAAAAGCGGCTCAGGCGGCGCGATATGGGCGAGGCGCGTGGGCGGGGCGGCGAGCGGAGAGAAGGGCTCGTCCGAGCGGCCGAAGGCGCGGTCGAGCGCGGCCAAAGCGGCGCGCGCGCGGTCCTTGCTGCGAAAGCGGCGTTCAAGCGCGAGACGCGGGACGGCGGCGAGCTCGCCGATGGTGGAAAAACCGAGCCGGGCGAGCAGGCGCACGCTGGGCTCGTCCAGGCCGAGCGCGGCCGGCGGCAGAGAGGCGAGCGCCGCTTGTGTCTCGTGCGGCGCGATCAGGCGGGAAGCGAGCGCATCGCCGGGCGCATAGCGCGCCAGCCCCCAGGCGGCGGCGTGAGTGTCGGCGAGCGCCAGGCGCGCTTCCACGCCGGAGGCTTTGAGCCGCTCGGCGAGCTTGGCCATCAGCGCCAGT
>JAUIEH010000311.1 GCA_030428405.1 Alphaproteobacteria bacterium | reverse complement strand
ATCTCTCGGATCTGGACGCTTCAGTGTTCATGCATGCGCCGGGTCAGTCGGGACATCCCTTGTCGCCGCATTATCGAGACCTCGCCCCGCTATGGGCCGCTGGCGAGTATTTCGAGGTGCGCACGGACTGGCCGCGCACGGCGCCGCCGCCAGCCACGCATGTTTTGACGCTTCGTCCGGGAGATTGAACCCGATCTTAACGCTGTGCGTGGATGGTGCGCTCTCGATTAGCGGAGCGCGCAAGCCATGGCGGGCGATCAGTCGATCGTCATCAAGAAGGTCAAGAAGGTTTCAGGCGGCGGCCATCACGGCGGCGCCTGGAAGGTGGCTTACGCCGACTTCGTGACCGCGATGATGGCCTTCTTCCTGTTGATGTGGCTCATCAACACGACGACGCCGGAGCAAAAGCGCGGCATCGCGGATTATTTCGCGCCCGCCAGCGTCAGCCCTTCGACCAGCGGCTCGGGCGGCATTCTCGGCGGCACCTCGCTTGGCGAGGACGGCGTGCGCGGCCGCGGCGAGTCGAGCGTCGTTGAACGCATGGCCCCGCGCACCACGCCGCAGGATTCCACCGACACCAACGAAACCGCCGCCGAAGCGAGCACCACGCCCGTTGATCCGCGCGAGGCCGCAGAGGCCGCCCTCGCCGCAGCGCTCGCACGACGCGAAGACGCCCAGTTCGAAAGCGCGGAAATTTCGCTGCGCCAGGCTTTGCAGGAAATGCCCGAGCTCGCCGAGCTCTCGCGCCATGTCATCGTGGATCAGACGCCGGAAGGCCTGCGCATTCAGCTCGTCGACGAGGAAGGCCGGCCGATGTTCGCGCCGGGCTCGGCAGAGCCTCAGGAACGCGCCGTGACGCTGTTGCGCGCTGTCTCGCGCGTCATCGATCAGTTGCCGAACCGGATTTCAATCGCCGGCCATACCGACGCAGCGCCCGCGCCGGTTACGGGGTACTCCAATTGGGAATTGTCCGCCGACCGCGCCAACGCCGCGCTCGAGGTCTTGCAGGATAATGGCGTGCGCACGGACCGCGTCTATCAGGTGACGGGGCGCGCTGGCGCTGAGCCGCTCTTCCCGGACGATCCGTACCAAGCGGGCAATCGGCGCATTTCAATCGTTTTGCTGCGCGAAGCGCCGGTTTTGCCGCCCGGCCTGGACCTCTAGTTCGCCAAACACCCGTCCCGCAGGCGTTCATCGAATCATCGCCACCCCGGCGCGGGGCTGATAGCGTTTGCGCTCATCGTCCGGATCGCTGCGCGATCTGTTGATTGGAACGTTTTGAATGACGCCGCTGTTTGAGCTGCAAGACTGGCAGATGTGGGCGACATTCGCGCTAATCGTCTGGATTGTCGCGCTTTATTGTTTCGAACAGATCCCAATGGAAGCCACGGCGGGGGTCACCTTCGCTGCGCTCCTTTTGATGTTTCACATGTTCCCCGTCGAAACGGCGAATGGAACATTTGACGATCAGGATATTTTCGGCGGCTTTGCGAGCCCGGCGCTCATCACCATCATGGCGCTCCTGATCATCGGTCAGGCGATGTTTCAAACGGGCGCGCTCGAAGCCCCGGCAAGGCTTCTTTCCAACAGCGCCACGCGCGCGCCCCGCGTCACGCTCGGCGCCGTCTTCGCCGTTGTCTTCATCATCAGCGCGTTTTTGAACAACACGCCCGTCGTGGTGATGTTCATCCCCGTCGTCGCCGCCATCGCCGGCCGCATGAATCGGGCGGCCTCCTCAGTGATGATCCCGCTCAGCTATGTCTGCATTCTCGCCGGCATGACGACGCTGATCGGCTCTTCGACCAATCTGCTCGTCGCCGACACCTTCGCGCGCACGGCTGAAGAGCCGCTCGGCTTTTTCACGCAGACGCGCATGGGACTCGTGCTGGCGGGAGCGGGCCTTCTCTACATGATGGTGATCATGCCGCGCCTCCTGCCCGCCAGGCCGACGCTGGAGGCGGATTTCTCAGGCGACGGTCGCCAGTTCATCGCGCAGATCGAAGTCGCGCCCGACAGCCCCCTCGTCGGCAAATCCTCCAATGCCGGGCGCTTCGCCGACCTCTCGGACATGACAGTGCGCCTGATCCAGCGCGGCGAGCACGCCTTCCTGCCGCCCTTTGACAGCGTCGTGTTGCGGCCCGGCGATCTCGTCGTCGTCGCTTCGACCAGAAAGGCCCTGAGCTCGCTCCTCTCCTCGCGTCCGCGCCTGCTTGAGAGCGTGCTGCGCACGGGCGAGTTCGAAGAAGCCGAAGACGGCGCCGCAGAGCTGATGCTGGTCGAAGCAGTGGTCGCGCCGGGTTCGCGCGTCATCGGCCGCACCATCGAACAGGCCGGCGTGCGCCACATGACCGGCTGTGTCGCGCTGGGCGTGCAGCGGCGCAGCCGCATGATCCGCGCGCGCATGAGCGACATTCGTCTTGAAGCCGGCGACGTGTTGTTGCTGATGGGCCCGCGCTCGGCGATCAAGACGTTGCGGGCGATGCGCGATCTTCTGCCGCTTGACCGCTCGCGCACGGACATTCCCGATCTGCGCCGCGCCCAGCGCGCGCGCGTGATCTTTCTCGCCGTCGTGCTGGTCGCTTCAACAGAGCTGATGCCCATCGCACACGCCGCCGTCATCGGCGCGATGGCGATGCTGGCGGCGGGCTGCCTCAATGTCCGTCAAGCCGCGCGCGCGCTCGATTTGCGCATCTTCCTGCTGATCGGTTCGGCCTTTGCGCTCGGCGGCGCGATGGAGGCGACCGGGGGCGCGGATTATCTCGCCCGACTTGTCGTCGGCGCAGCCCAGCCCTACGGCACGCTCGCCATTCTGTCCGCGCTGTTCTTCGTGGTCGCATTTCTCACGAACATTCTGTCCAACAGCGCCACCGCGATCCTGTTCTCGCCCATCGCTGTCGGCGCAGCGCAGTCAATCGGGGCGGATCCGACGCCTTTCGTGCTGACGGTGATATTCGCGGCGAATTGCTCCTTCGCGACGCCGATCGCCTATCAGACCAATCTCTTGGTCATGGGACCGGGCCATTACCGCTTCGTCGACTTCGTGCGCGCGGGCGCGCCGCTCGTCCTCGTGTTGTGGGTCGTCTTCACGATTACCGCACCCTGGCTCTTCCAGTTGTGACGATGCGCGCTATTCTCAGCCTCTGATTGGGGATTCGACCGACCTTGACGCGACACTTTCCCACCCGGCCGCTGCAATTCTACCTGACCGCTCCGGGACCCTGCCCCTATCTGGAGGGGCGCCTGGAGAGAAAGGTGTTCGCGCATCTCGACCGCGCCGAAGGCGCAGCGCTCAACGACGCGCTCACCCATGCCGGCTTTCGCCGTTCTCAGAGCATCGTCTATCGGCCCGCATGCGAGGAATGCGACGCGTGTCTGTCCTCGCGCGTGCCGGTGGCCGGCTACGCCGCCTCGCGCAATGTCCGCCGCATCGCCAAACGCAACGCGGATCTCGTGCGCGTCATCCGGCCGGCCCACGCCACCCAGGAACAATTCGAGCTCCTCAGCCGCTATCTCTCCGACCGGCACGCCGAAGGCGGCATGACCGACATGACATTCGGCGATTATGCGATGATGACGGCGGACTCGCCCGCCCGCACAGAGATCGCCGAATATCGCGACCGTGAGGACAACACGCTCGTCGCCGTCGCCCTCGTCGACCGACTGAGCGACGGTTATTCGCTGGTTTACAGCTATTTCGACCCTGAAGACGCCAAGCGCAGTCTCGGCACGTTCATGATCTACGATCACATCGAACGCGCGCGGGCTGAGGGCTTCGCCTATGTCTATCTGGGCTATTGGGTCAAAGACAGCGTCAAGATGGCCTACAAGGCCCGCTTCCAGCCGCTGGAAGTCTTACGTTCAGGCGGCTGGCGGCTGCTGAGCGAAGAAGAAATCGCCGCCAGCGACGCCAACGCCGACATCGACGCCGGCTAAGCCGTCTCGCCTTCGCGCGCCACCCACGATATTGGTTAGACAATGCGTATC
>JAUIEH010000310.1 GCA_030428405.1 Alphaproteobacteria bacterium | reverse complement strand
AGATCGGGCCAGCGCGCGAGCATTGACGGGCGGAACGCGAAGAACGCGTTCTTCTCCTGAAAGAGATCGAGCGAGGGCAGCTTGATCAGGCCGATGCGGGAATCGAGTTCCGGGTACGGCGGACCGGCGACGACGTCGACCGAGTGGCCAAGATCCGCCAGCGTGCGCGTGAGCTCGCTCGTATAAACGCCCTGGCCGCCGACATGGGGGTGGGCGCGATAACACGAAAACAAGATGCGCAGCGGCTTGCGCGCGCCCGCAGGCTGGCTCTCGCGCACACGTGTTTGGAGCGGCTCGAGCGTCGCGTCACGCATGCGCAAATCCTTTGAAAGGCGCGCATGATCGCGCGGTCCGGGCGGTTGAGTTTGCGAAGCTAGACGCTCTGTGCGTGTTTGGCCAAGTCGGTCGGTCGGTCTAATTGCGCGCGCCGCTCGACCGCGCACGCGGGTTCATCGTAGACCGCGACGGGAAACCTCCCGATTGGTGAGCGCCATCGCCGGCATTTTGGACATATCGCAGCGCGCTTCGGTGCGCCTGGCCCTGGCTTATGGCGCCTTATTCGTCTGCATCGGTTCGATGCTGCCTTATCTGCCGATCTGGCTGGAGGGGCGCGGGCTGTCGCCCGAACAAATCGGGCTCGTGACCGCAGTTTCGATGGTTGTGCGCCTCGGCGCCGTCTTGAGCCTGGGTCCGATCGCGGACGCGGTCGGGCGCAAGAAGGTGCTGGTGGCGGCGGGGGCGGTGTGCCTCACCGCTTATGGATTGCACGCGCCGGCCAATGGCGTGATCGCCATCGGCGTTGTCGTGG
Organism: Alphaproteobacteria bacterium; assembly: GCA_030428405.1. GTDB lineage: Bacteria > Pseudomonadota > Alphaproteobacteria > Caulobacterales > Maricaulaceae > JAUIEH01. The sequence continues at coordinate 3,202 of JAUIEH010000310.1, read as the reverse complement.
CGCTGGCGGCGGGGGCCGGCGGCGTTCTCGCGCCGGTGCTGGATGCGGTCACGATGCGCCGCGCGCTGCGTGAGAATTTCTCGTATGGCCGCGTGCGCTCGGTGGGCTCGTTCACTTTCATACTCGCGAATGTGGCGGTCGGCGCGATGATCATGCGCTGGGGACCGGAATCCGTGCTGATCGGCGCGGTCTGCGGTTCGGCCGGCTTCCTTCTGGCCGCCATCGCTGCGCCGCGCGCGGGACGCGCCGCCGAGGAGGCCGACGGCGAGGATGCAGGCCCAAGCCGGCCTGCGCCTTTCGTCGCGATCGCGACGGCCTTTGCGATATCCGCGCTGTTGCAGGGCTCGCACGCTTTCTATTACGGCTTTTCGAGCATCGCCTGGACCGCACAGGGCTTTTCGGGCGTCGAGATCGGCGCGCTATGGGCGTGGGGCGTGGTCTGCGAGATCGTGTTCTTCGCCTTTTTCTCGCGCCAGGCCGCAGCGATCGGCGCGCCGCGCCTGTTCGCCATCGGGGCGGCGTGCGGGCTGGTCCGCTGGAGTGCGATGGCGTTCGCGCCCGGTTTGGCGGCGTCCGCCGCGCTGCAGGTCTTTCACGCCGGCACTTACGCCGTCACCCATCTCGCAATCGTCACCTTCATCGCGTTGCGCATATCCGCGCGCCGCGCCGCCACAGCGCAGAGCGTCAACACCGCACTGACCATGGGCGGCGCGCTGGCGCTGGCGACTGCGGCGTCAGGCTTTCTCTACGCCGCGATAAGCGTGCGCGGCTATTTCCTGATGACTGCGATGTGTGCGCTCGCCCTCATCGCCAGCCTGGTTCTGGCGTCCTTCTTGCGCGCGCGGCGTTAGCAGTCGCGGCGCCTCGTTGTCGCCGAACCTGCCCGAGGCGTGATAAGCCTTGATTCCATGCGCAAAAGCGGGGGCGGCGCGGAGTATGAGGGTGGCGGTGCAGACGGGATTGGACGTGCGCGTCGAAGCCGGTCGCACAATCGTCACGCCGCGCGGCGATTGGACTGCGACGAACGTGCCCGCTTTTGACGCGCAAATGCGCGCCATCGAAAAGGACGCAACGCCTGGGCGCGTCGCGATCGACCTCAGCCAGCTCGGCCGCATCGACACCTCGGGCGCCTACGTCATCAGCCGTGTTCTCTCCATGGACGGCGCGCCGCAAGCGCCTGACGCGCTGATCGGCGATCACCATGTCGCCCGCCAGCTGATCGAACTCGTTTACGGCAAGGTGACGCCGACGGCGCCGGAACCGCCGCCGGGGCCGGGCGTATTGGTCACGCTCGACCGCGCCGGACGCGCGTTGCACAGCGCTTGGATCGCGCTTTTGACCACGCTTGGATTTCTCGGCGAAACCATGGCCGCCGGCGTTCGCGGGCTTGGCCGGCCTGACCGCATCCGCTGGGCGCCGGTGTTTCATGTCATGGAGCAGGCCGGGCTCAACGCCTTGCCGATCGTGGCGACCCTGTCGTTCTTTGTCGGCGCGGTCGTGGCCTATATCGGCGCAAATATTCTGAGCCAGTTCGGCGCTGACGTGTTCGCCGTCGAACTCGTGGTCATCGCCGTTCTGCGCGAGTTCAGCGTCGTTATTACGGCGATCCTTCTCGCCGGCCGCTCCGACTCAGCCTTCACGGCGCAAATCGGCTCGATGCGCATGCAGCAGGAAATCGACGCCATGCGGGTCATCGGCCTCGATCCGATTGAGGCGCTCGTCCTGCCGCGCGTGCTCGCCTGCGTGGTGATGACGCCGCTTCTCGTTTTCGGCTCGATGATGATGGGCATTTTCGGCGGCATGGTCGTGTTGTGGTCCTCGCTCGACATTTCGCCCGGCTATTTCATCGTGCGCATGCGCGACCTGCCTATCCAGCATTTCTGGGTCGGCATGGTGAAGGCGCCGGTTTTTGCGCTCGTCATCGCTGTCATTGGCTGCCGGCATGGCCTGGAAGTGGGCGGCGACGTCGAATCGCTCGGCAATCGGGTCACCGCTTCGGTGGTGCAATCGATATTCGCCGTCATCGTGATCGATGCGATTTTCGCGATGATTTACATGGAGTTGAACATTTGAGCGCCGAGCCGGTCATACAGGTGCGCGGCCTCGAAACGCGGTTCGGCTCGCATGTCATTCATCAGGGCGTGGATCTCGACGTGCGCCGCGGCGAAGTGCTTGGACTGGTTGGCGGCTCGGGCACTGGCAAATCCGTGTTGCTGAACACAATAATTGGCCTGAAACGGCCGGACGGCGGCGAAATCCGCGTGTTCGGCAAGCCGATCCACAACGCCAGTCGCGCCGAGCGGCACGCTATCGAGCAGCGCTGGGGCGTGATGTTTCAAGGCGGCGCCTTATTTTCCTCTCTGACCGTGCGCGAAAACGTTCAGGCCGTGCTGCGTGAACATATCGCGATGTCGCAAGCGCTTATGGACGAACTCGCCGATCTGAAGATCGCGCTGTCGGGCCTGCCGCCCAGCGCGCGGTCGAAAATGCCGTCGGAACTGTCCGGCGGCATGCGCAAGCGCGCCGGCATTGCGCGGGCATTGGCGCTCGACCCTGAAATCCTGTTTCTGGACGAGCCGACCGCCGGTCTTGACCCCATCGGCGCCTCGGAGTTCGACGAACTCATATTGGAATTGAAGGAATCGTTGGGACTCACGGTCTTTATGGTCACGCATGACCTCGACAGCTTGCACGCCATTTGCGACCGCGTGGCTGTGTTGGCGGATCGCAAAGTCGTTGAGGTGGCGCCGATACCGGAGCTTTTGCGTTCAACTCATCCTTGGATCATCGAGTATTTCCAAGGCCCGCGCGGCCGCGCCGCGTCAGCGAAGGGAGGCTAGGCGATGGAGCCAAAAGCCCATTATGCGCTCGTCGGCTTCTTCGCGATCGCGCTGACCGCAGCGGTCGTGGTGTTCGTCCTATGGCTGGGGCAGCTCCGCTTCGACCAGGAATTCGCGGAATATGACATCGTGTTCGACGGCGCCGCGCGTGGCCTGCGCGAGGCGAGCGAGGTGCAGTTCAACGGCATTCAGGTGGGCGAGGTCACGCGCATCGCGCTCGCAGGGCGCGAAGGAGAGCGCGTGATTGCGCGCGTGCGCGTCAATGCGGTGACGCCGGTGAGCTGTGAATCGCTTGGCCGCCTCGAACCCTTAGGCATCACCGGCGTGAACTATATCCAGCTTCTGCCGCGCGACGGCGCGCC
>JAUIEH010000309.1 GCA_030428405.1 Alphaproteobacteria bacterium | reverse complement strand
GCTCAAGCGCATTGTCGAGCAGATTTTCAATCATCGCCTGCAGCGCGCCTTCGTCCACGAGCGCGGGCGGCAGGTCATCGGGCAGCGTCGTTTCTATGCGCACGCCGATGCCGTTGGCCGCCGCGCTGCGCTCGGCGATCAGGTCGTTTACGGAGGGTGCGATTTCGGTTGGATCGACCGCCAGCCGGTCTACGCCTGAATCTATGCGGGTGACGTCGAGAATGTTCTTAATGATGGCCAGCAGCATCCGACCGGCGCGGCCGATATTGCGCACATATTCGAGATATTCCGGCGCGCCGATCGGTCCATGCGGGCTCAGCTCAAATGCATCGGCATATCCGATGATGGAATTGAGCGGCGTGCGCAGTTCATGCGTGAGCGCGCGCATGAAAGATTTCTTGTCGCGCTCTGCGGCGTCGGCGTCGCGACGCGCTTGAAACAGCTCTTCCTTCAGCCCCAGGAGAGAGGCGGTCTGCATGCGCAGGCGCTCGCGCGTGGCGCGCAGCGTGGCGACTTGTTCGGACAAGGCCGCCGCGCGCGAGCCAATTGCGTCGGACTGGGCGCGCTGGGCTGTAATGTCGGTGACGACGGCCACCGCGCCGCCAGCCTGCGACGGGCGCACGCGCAGGCGCAGCTCGCGGCTGTCACGATGTCGGAGAATGAAGTCTCGGCGCCTGGCGTCGGGATCCACCAAATCCATCGGCGGCGGATCGCCGATCAGCTCAATGCGACCGCAGGCGCGCGCGCGCGCCAGGACCGCGCCGACAGTGGCGCCGCGGGTCAGCTCGCCGGACGCATCGCCCATGGCGATGGCGAATTCGTCGTTCCAAAGATCAATGCCGCCTTTGGCGTCGAAGAACGCAAAACCGTCAGAGGACGCTCCGATGACATCGCTGAGCCGCGCGGATTGTTTGCGGAGTTCAGAAACATCTGACGCCAGCAATACGCGGCCGCCATCCTCGCGCGGCCGTTCTTTCAGCTCGATGACGCGTCCATCCTTCAGCGTCAGATCGAACGGACCGGCCAAAGCCAGCGTGGCCGGGTCCTCGCGGCATTCGAGCCAATGCGTGAGACCTTTCACTACATCTTCGGACAAGCGCATTGCGAGATCAGTGGTTTTTACGCCCTCGACAAAGCCTGCATCGGGGAAGATATGCGTGAAGTGGACATTCGTGTACTGAATGACAGCGTCCGCGTCGACCAGCGCAAAGCCGACGCGCAGAGCGTCAAGCCCGGCTTCGATCTCGGCAAATTGTCGCTCCGGGCGAATGGACATCGCGCGCTCCGGCGGGGGATCGGCGCTCCGGGAGCGAACGCGCAATGCGCGTGCTCCCAGCGGCCTAACGAATGGACTATTCCGTCGTTTCTACACTGACGGCGGCGACTGGATTATCGGAAGTCGCGATGTTGAGGCAGTGCGCCACGTCGCTCAAGCCGTGCTGCGCGATGCAGAAAGGGTCCTCGTAGCGAAAATGCGCCGCGGCGATGCACTGATGGAAATGCGCCCGCGCCATCGCAATGCACTGATCGGCGTCGGGCTCATAAAGCAGTGTGTTGACGGATTCGAGGTCGTCATTCTCGGCCCCGCCAATTGCGGCCAGTGCGGCCAGCGAAATGGCGCGGTCAGCGAAATCCGGTCCGTTGACATTCGGATTGGTGGCCAACTCCAGACGCGCGCTCGTGGCGTAATCGATGTTCAGATCGAATACGCCGTTGAACACTTCAATTTCGTTGGCGCGGCGCGAGAATTCCCGCTCGGACGGGAAGCCCGGAGCGCTGATCGATGCGAGCGTCGCGCCGGGCGCATAGCGCGGGCGCAATTCAGCGGCTCGAAGCGCGTTGATGCGCGCGTCATTGTCCGTAACGCGTGCGCGCGCCCACTGGTTCGACTGCAGCGTATAAGCGGCCATGCGCACGGCCTCGCCGGCGGAGAACACTTCGATCGATGCATTGCGCACATATTCGATGACCCGTGCGCGCGCAGCTGCAGCGCCCGGCATGGACGCCGCGTAGCCCGGGTGGTCGGTCAGTCCACGGCGCAGCCGGCCTGATCCATAATAGTCAGCTGTCGAGCGCGCGCCGTCGACAAATTCGGGCGACTGGCCGGCGACGAGGGCGGCGTAGGCAAGCCACGACCGGCTCAAATCAGCTGGGCCGTAGGAGGCGATGGTTTCGAGCGCTGCGTCGAGTTCCTCCAGCGCCGTCATCTCTTCATTCGCGATCGCTTCGGCGTCGTCAAAATAAAGCGCGAGGCGGCCGGCCTGCCGAATGAGCGGCGGATAGGCGGAAGCTTCCGCGGCGCCTTCGATCAATTCGTCAGTGACCAAGCGCGTTTCGCCGTCTTCGTCTTGGGCGTAGGCTGCGAGACTAATCGACGCCGCGGCGACGCCGATGAGGAGCATGCGCATCGGGATTTTCCCCTGATCGTTTCGGAGCCGGATATGACACAGACAGCTAGCGCCGCCAACTCACGAACGTAGTGGGCGCAGCGTCGTCCGGTAAGGCGCTTGCGCGGTTTCCGACATGTGTTTTCTGTGCGGAAGCACCTCCTGGAAATCGCAAAAACTTTAACAAAGTGCTACCTTTAGTAATGCGTTAGGAACTGGACGCGAACGTGCCGCATCGGTCGAACAGAGAGCACGCATGAACGTGACACAGCAGCATTCGCGCGTGCACGCGGGTGAGCGCGACGTCACGGCGTCGCACGCCGTCTGGTGTTTGCTCGCTGCGCTGGTCGTCGGCGTTGAAACCATGTTCGGCGACGCTTCTCCTGCGGCGATGGGCGTGTTCGCCGTGCTGGCGCTTTTGCCCGCAGGTCTGGCGTTCGCGCTGCGCGCGCGCTTCGGCGGTGACGATGCGCGTCTCGTCCTTTACGCAGCCTGGGCAGGAGCGGGTGCAAGCGCGCTCGCTATCGCGGACAACAACGCTTGGTCGTTCATGGCTTGGGCCGTCGCGCCGGTCGCTGCGTCCTTGTTGTTCGGTGAGAGGCGTCTGACGCTTGCAGCAGTCGCGTTTGGCGCGGGCGCCATGGCGATTGCTGCGTTGCTGAAAGCTGCCGGCATGTTCGGCGATCCCCGTGCGGGCGTCGATTTCGGTATCTTGCCGATCGCATCGGCCGTCGCTGTGGCGTGTTTTGTCGGTTTCGCAGCGTTTTCGGCAGCGCGGGCGGATCGCGCTCGATTGGCCGGGGCGCGCTGGTCGACTGCAAAAACGCGCGCTCTCCTGGACAGTCTGCCCTTTGCTGTATTGCGCATCGGCGCCGACGGCGTGGCGGTGGATGTCGACGGCGCCGTCGAGGCCGTGTTGAGCACGCAACGCGCGCGCGCTTTGAACATGCGGGCCGCCGATTTTATTGATGCGCGCTACCGGACGCGTTTTGAGAGCGTGCTCGACGACGTGTTGCGCTATCGCGAGCCTGCGACGCTGCGCTCGGAAGCGGGCGGCGTGACGCTTGAGCTGCACATTTCACCGCGCGGGGTCGATGAGGCTCTGCTGGTGGCCGCCATCGCGCCGCATCCGTCCGATGCGCTCGCTCTGCTGCGTGACGAGCGCGACGCTGCGCTGGCCAAGGGCGTGGCGCAGTCGACATTCTTCGCCAGCCTCAGTCATGAGCTGCGCACGCCGCTCAATGCGATCATAGGTTTTTCTGAAACCATGGATCAGCGCATGTTCGGGCCGCTGCCCGAGAAATACGGCGAATATGTCTCGATCATTCACGAGACGGCCGAACATCTGCGCGACCTGATCAGTTCCATTCTCGACTTTTCCAAGATCGAGGGCGGCCACTACGAGTTCGAACGCGAAGACGTCGCGGCGCGCGAAGCCGTGGAGTCGGCGATCCGTCTCACAAGCTCATTGGCCCAAGCCAAGCATCTTGTCGTGGTGGGTGACATCGCGCCGAACGCTGAGACGATTTCAGCGGATGAGCGTGCAGTGAAACAGATCCTGCTCAATCTCTTGTCCAACGCCATCAAGTTCACGCCGGAGGGCGGACGCATCGACGTGCGGGTCCGCC
>JAUIEH010000308.1 GCA_030428405.1 Alphaproteobacteria bacterium | reverse complement strand
TTACCGCGCGGTCAGGGATTTCGACGGACACATCCATGATGGCGGGCACGCCGTCATAGGTCACCCCGACCGATTGGGCGTCGACCTTGGTGGACGCATCAGTGGGCAGGGAATGATATTTCCCGATGGCTTCAAGTTCCGGCTGCGGCGCTTCGGTCATCTCACTCATCACCATCTCCGCTCGAACCTGCGCCGGACATAAACGGCGAGCAGGTTTAACGCGATCATTAAGCTCAGCAACACGATGATCGCCGCCGACGTGCGCGCTTCAAACGCGCGTTCAGCCGCGCTCGACCAGATATAGACCTGCACCGGCAACACGGTCGCTGCGTCCGTAAAGCCCGAGGGCGCATCGGCTACGAAGGCGACCATGCCGATCATTAAAAGCGGCGCGGTTTCGCCGAGCGCCTGAGCAAGGCCGATGATCGAACCGGTCAGAATGCCGGGCATGGCCAGCGGCAAGACGTGATGGAACACGGACTGAACCGGCGATGCGCCAAGGCCGAGCGCGCCCTGCCTGACCGACGGCGGCACCGCCTTGAGTGCTGCGCGCGTCGCGATGATGATCGTCGGCAGCGTCATCAGCGCCAGGACGAGACCGCCGACAAGCGGCGCCGATCGGGGCAGTCCCATGAAATTGATGAACACCGCCAGGCCCAATAATCCGAACACGATGGAAGGCACGGCGGCGAGATTATTGATGTTCACTTCGATGAGGCCCGTCACCCAGTTTCGGGGCGCGAATTCCTCAAGATAGATCGCCGCCAGAACCGCGACCGGCGCCGCCAGAACCATGGTCACAAGCATTGTCAGAAGCGAGCCGATGAACGCGCCGCGCACGCCGGCGAGTTCAGGATCGCGGGAATCGGCGTTGGTGAAGAGCGTCCAGTTGAAGCCCTGAGCGATCTGACCGCGCGCCTGCAAAACGTCGGCGTAAGCGATCTGGCGGTCCGAGATGCGTCGGTCCGCTTCCGCCGTTTCCATGACGGCGATCGTCCATTCCCCGGGAGCGGCCTCGTCTGCGTTCTCAAGATTGACCAGCGCCTCGCCGCGCACGCGACCGCCCTCGATCGCGCTCGCCCGTACAACGCCGCCATTGATGGAGATGAGCACGCTGGGCAGATCCGCGTTCAGCTCATCCGTCGAGCCCGCCGCCCGCGAGCGATAAGTCGCCGCGCGGTCGCGCAGTCGAGCCGCCTCCAGCTCTGCCTGCTGACGTTCGCCCGCTACGCTCTCATCGTCAGCAGGCAAGGCTGCGAGCCGGCGCTCAGCGCGTGCGGCGGCGGCCTCGAGACGTTCGGCTTCAGCGGCGAAACGGTCGCGCATGCGCTGCAGCACGGGATCGAAATTCTCCCGCGCCGCTTCGATCTCGATCTCACCGGATGTGCCCGAGGGCTGCGCCGGCCCTGTCGTGCGGAAGCGTTCTCGCCCAATCGCGCCTTGCAGATATTGATCTACGTCATCGCTGATGGGCATCTCGATCGAGCCGGTCGATCCGATTAAGGACGGGTCACGCGCGACGCGTCTTGCGATGACGGCGGCGTTGATGGGACTGACCATCTGCGCAAGATCGCGCTGCGCGCGCCGATCGGTGACGCCGGGAAACGCCTCGAGCAATGACTGACGCAACAGCCCGGTGAAATTCGCGCGCCGGATCGCTGCGTCAATCGCCTCGGCGCGCTCTTCCGCGCTGAGCCCGGTCGCAGCCTGCGCCTCGGCGATGCGCCCGCGCGGGTCGATGACTTCCTCATCGATCGTCATTTCCAGCGTCAGGCGGTGTTCCGTGAACGCCGGCAGCGCTTCAATCACGATGCTGACCACGAGAACGGCGAGCGCGCTGAGCGCGGCGCCGATCGCGATCAGGCCATAGAGCCGGAAACGCGCTTCAGCGCGGCGGCGCGCGCGCACGCGGTTTTCCGTAGCGTCGGCCAGGCCGGTCATGGTGTCTGCGGCCTCACTCATAGCGTTCCCGGTATTTGCGCACGATCTGCAGGGCGACGACGTTCATCAGGAGCGTCAAGAGGAACAACACCAGACCCAGCGCGAAGGCGGACAAAGTCTTGGCGCTGTCGAACTCGGTGTCGCCGGTCAGAAGCGAAACGATCTGCACCGTGATGGTCGTGACGCTTTCCAGCGGATTGGCGGTGATGCGCGCCGCCTGCCCCGCCGCCATGACGACGATCATCGTTTCCCCGACCGCACGGCTGATGGCGAGCAAAAGCGCGCCCATCACGCCCGGCAGCGCCGCGGGCATGACCACTTTGGTGATGGTTTCCGACGTCGTCGCGCCCATGGCGAGCGAACCGTCGCGCAATGATTGCGGGACTGCGTTGATGACATCGTCAGAAAGCGAGGACACGAACGGAATGATCATGATGCCCATGACCACGCCGGCGGCGAGCGCGGATTGCGAGGGCGCATCCAGCCCGAGCGCGGTCGCCGCGGCGCGTATGGCGGGCGCGACCGTCAAGAGCGCAAAAAATCCGTACACGACCGTTGGAATGCCGGCGAGGATTTCAAGCGCCGGCTTGATGACGGCGCGTGCGCGCGGCGATGCGTATTCGGAAAGATAAATCGCTGAAAACAGCCCGATCGGTCCGGCGACCAGCATGGCGATGATCGTGATCATCATCGTGCCGTAGAACAGCGGCACAGCCCCGAACGCGCCGCTCTGCCCGATCTGATCGGCGCGGATCGCCGTTTGCGGGCTCCACTGCATGCCGAACAGGAAATCGCGCAGCGCGAAGAAATAGGATGTCGGGCTGCAACACCGGCCGCGCCAGGCCGAAGCGACGCGGTCGATCTCGTCGTCCCATTCCGGCCCCGCGATCGCGCGCATGTCGACGAGTTGTTCCTCCGCGACGCGCCAGACCTCGCTTCGCTCCGGCGTCTCGCCGGCTTCGTTTTCCTCAAGCGCGCGCGCGGCCACAACATCGCGCGCGCTGCGCGCAAAGCGGCGCAGCTCGGCCATGGTGTCGGCGTCGGGCGTCAGCGCGGCGGCTTCGGCCTCGTTCAAGCCGCGCTCCTCGGCCTCCTCTGCGCTGACCTCGAGCGCGTCGACAACCTGCGAGAACACGCCCTGGGGCGCGGGCCGCGCCATGTCGATGAAGCGCGCGGATTCAAACAAGAGCGAGGCGACGATGCCGATCGTCGTGAGGATGGCGATGGTCGCACACGCAACGAGGCTGAGCCGGATCACGCCTTCAACGGCGTTGCGCGCGCGAAACTCCGCCGTGATGCGCGCACGCGCTGCGAACAGACCGCCGACGCCGATCAAGAGCGCCGCCACTGCAACGACGGACTTCAGCGTTGAGTCAATCGTTCTGAGCGACCCGGCGGCTTCTGCGAGGCCGGCGCGCGAGGCGTCCGACCCGATGCCGCCGAATGCGGTTGCGCGCACATCGTTGAGGAAGACCTGAAGACGTTCCTCCGGCAGCGCGAGAATGTCGGCAGGAAGGCCGGCGCGCAAAAAGGCTTCCGCGATTGCGGTCCCGAAAACGGAATAGGCGATGAGCAAGGCCAGCGCCGGCGCGGCGGTCAGAATGGCGACGTAATAGCCGTGATAATCGGGCAGCGAGTGAAGATCGCCGCGCTGGCCCTGGGCTGCGTTGATCGCGCGCTCGCGCCCGGCGAGGAACGCGGCGAAGCAGATCAGGCCCAGCAATAAGGCGGCATAAAAAGTGACGGGCGTGGCGACGTACCACGCGGGGAACACGCTCGCGCTGTCGGCCTGTGGCATCCCCGCCCCCCAGCGGACGTGCGAAATTGAAAGTGACCCGTCCGCTCCGCTCTGACTTATGTGCGCAGTGCGACGGTTTTGTGAAACTGAGCGCGTGTTGCGGTGTTTTGCCCATCTTGGCGCCGCTCGGCAACGTCAATCGTCTCCGGAATCCTCAATCGTATGCGGAACGTAGATTGTGAAGGCAGAGCCTCGGCCCTCGGCGCTGCACACGGCGAAGCCGCCGCGATGGCGGCTGATGATGTGCTTGACGATGGCGAGCCCTAGCCCCGTTCC
>JAUIEH010000307.1 GCA_030428405.1 Alphaproteobacteria bacterium | reverse complement strand
GGTCGCTGCGCACGTCCAATCCGTCGCAGCCCGCTTGAGCAAGCCGGCCGTTTCCGTCAGCGTGCAGCCAGCGATCAAGCGCGGGGAGGCTCTTTATGCGGATGCAGCTCATTCTGGCGGCGGCGGCGGGCTTGGCTTGCCTGGCGCTTGCGCCCTCCTCGGCGCAAGACGAAGGCGGCGAGGCCGCGCCGGCAGCGGTCGGCGAACCGGCGCGCTATGAATTTGAGCGCAGCGCGCGCATCGGCGCAGGCACGGTTCGCTATCGCGCCATCGCCAGCGAAATGCATATCGAAAATGACGACGACGAGCCCGTCGTATCGATCTTTTCAATCGCTTACCTCGCCGATGGCTACGACGATCCCACCGAACGCCCGGTGATATTCGTGTTCAATGGCGGGCCGGGCTCGGCCTCGCTCTGGCTGCATATGGGCGTGTTCGGCCCGCGTCGCGTCGCCGTTCCCTCCGAGGCCGAGGATGACGGCGCGCCGCCTTACGACATCGTCGACAACCCCTATTCCATGCTCGACGTCGCTGATCTGGTTTTCATCGACCCGCCCGGCACCGGCTATTCGCGCGCCATCGGCGAAGGCGAGAACAGCGAGTTCTGGGGCGTGCGCGAAGATGCGCGCATTGTCGGCCGCTTCATTCGCCGCTGGTTGACGGAAAACGGCCGCTGGAACTCGCCCAAATATCTTGCCGGCGAAAGCTACGGCACGACGCGTGCGGCCGCTCTGGTCGACGAGCTGACCGGCGGCTGGACGGATGTGGCGTTCAACGGCGTCATGTTGATCTCGACCATCATCGATTTCCAGCAGGCGCGCTTTGCGCCCGCAAATGATGCGCCGCACATCGCCTATCTGCCGACAATGGCGGCGACGGGCTGGTATCACGGCCGCGTCGATCAATCGGCCTGGGACGGCGATCTGGAGGCCTTCCTCGAGGAGGTGCGAGACTTCGCCGTGCGCCAATACGCGCCGGCTCTGATCCTCGGCGAATCCATCAGCGACGAGGAACGCGCTGAAGTCGCGGCCGCGCTCTCGCGTTACACGGGATTGTCCGAGGACTATGTTCTGCGCGCGCGCCTGCGCATCCAGGCTTGGCGTTTCATGCGCGAATTGCTGCGCGACGAGGGCCTTGTCGTCGGCCGTCTGGACAGCCGCTATACCGGCGTTGAAGAAGACGACACCGGTGAAGCCTCCTCCGCCGATCCGTCCGCCTACGGTATTGACGCCGCTTACACGGCCGCCGTGAACGACTATCTCGGCCGCGAGCTCGGCGTCGACATCACGCGCGACTACAACGTCTTGTCCGGGCGCGTGAGCGTCGGCTGGTCCTGGAGCATGGAAGACGGCCCCAACTGGCCGGCTTATGTCGATCTGACGCCCGGCCTCGCCGCCGGCATGCGCCAGAACTCCGACATGCGCATCCTGCTCCTGTCGGGCTATTACGACATGGCGACGCCGTTTTTCGGCGCGGAGACCTCGCTGCGCCGCGCCGGCATGCCGCAGGACCGCATCGTGCGCCACTACTACGAAGCCGGACACATGATGTATGTCCACGAGCCTTCGCTCGAGCAGATGGCGGCGGACATGCACGCCTTCGTGGTTGGGGAATGACTGCAAAGCCAGCTTGAGCCGAACGCAAAACACGGCATCAACTCGCGGCCATGGAACTTGATCTCTATGCCGGCCCGCTCAGCCGCTATTATGCGGGCGACTGGGAAAGCGTGCTCGACCGCGCCGCGCGCGAAACCGGTGCGGTCTATCGCCAGACGGATGAGCCTGCAGCACAAAGCATGGAGGAGATCCGCGCGGGCATCGAGGCCTGGCTGAACGCGCTCAACAACGCGCTTGCGCCGAACCTCTACGCGCCGATCGCGTGGAACGACGATCCCGCCGGAGACTACGCCACCGCCCAGGCCGGCGCCGGCCCCTATTCCGCGCTCATCGCCTGGTCGGCCTATGCGCAATACGCCGTCGATCGGCCCTATTACGCGCCCAACGACCTCGCCAGCGACCCCGCGGTCTCGCGCGCACGCGCCTCAGCGAACCCGCCTGCGCTTGTCCGCCAGCTCAATTGCGAGATCTGGCTGCCCGGCGACTTTGAATTCTCCGCCGTCATTCGCATCCCGACTGGCGAAGAGCGCGCAGCGTGTTCGACCGGCGCGCTGCGGGCGGCGCTCGATGAAGTCAACGGCTTCACCTGGGACGCCGACGCCGCGACCATCGCTGCGTGGCGACGGCGCGGCCCGCCAATCGCGCGGCGTCTCGTCGAAGTCGCGCCAGGCCGCTTTGAGCCGCGCGAGGCCGAACCGCCTCAGCCTGCGCCGGAAACGCAATTTGATCACGCCGCGCAATACGCTTTCGCCGTGATGTTTGATCTGGTGCGTTTTGCTGAAACGCATCACGCGCCATTGATGGTTGTCCGCTAAGACGCGTCCTTCAATTTCAGCACTATCAAATCGCCTGATTGACTTTTTGTGTGCGACGCACAATTTGCGCTGTACTGCTTCTGACGCGCGATGTATTCGCGCGCATTCTCAGACGGGCGCATATTTTTACCCATGCTGCTGAGGCTGCTCAGCAAAAATCACCCCGACGCGACGGCCCGAACCGCCTCGCGTGAAAGTTTGCTTGCTTTTAGCTGGCCCGGCCTTGTCCGCCGCAGAAATCGCGGCGAAATGAGGAGTTCACGCAATTGCATTGGCCAACGGTCATTCGTCGCATTCGCGTTCGGCGCGGGCTGAAACAAGCCGCGCTCGCCGATGTTCTCAATGTCGACCAGAGCGCTGTGTCGCGCTGGGAGCGCGGACTGGCCGCGCCCAATCTCGGCGCGCAGCTCAGACTGCGCGAGATGATGGACCGCACGCTGGCCCCGCAGGGCGAACGCTGGCTGCAGCTGATCGTGCGCAATACCGGCAAGAACGCGCTGCTAGATCACAATCTGCGCATTGTCGATGTCGCCGACGACGCATTGGCGCCGATGCAGCTCGACCGCGCGTCCGTTATTGGCCAACCGATCAGCATGTTTCTCGGTGTTCACGCCGACTTCGCAGCGCATATGCGCGCGGACGGCTTTTTCGAGGGCGAAGTCGGCACGAGCACCGCTGTCGGCAAATGCATCGGTCCGACGGGCATGCGCGACGTGTATTATGACGTCTGCCGGCTGGTCACTGCGGCCGGCGATCCGTTGATGTTCATGTCGTGCCGCGCGGCCGAAGCCGACGAAGCCGCCGCATTCAGACGCGCGCACGCCGGCGGCTACGCCGTCGCTCAGCTCAAGCGCCTCGCTTCATGAACGTGTCCGCATAATTGCTCATTTGCCAACGGCGCGCGCGTGCAAGGAAAACGCGGCGGGTCAGTGGAAATTTGTGACTCGGACCAGCTCGTGACCCTCAAAGTGAAGCGAAACGCCAAGACGGCCGCGCTTGAGTTCACAGGCGACAGCGTCCTGGGCGTCAACGATCTTGAAAACATCATTGATGCGCTTGCATCGGCGCCGGCGCATAGCGGGCTTGCATTCGCGCTGGTCGATCTTAGCGGCGCAAAGCGCATCGCCAATGTCGACCATGTCGTCGAATTCAGCACAGAGCTGCGCAGCACCGGCCTGAACTGCGCGCTCAAAGTCGCATTCGTGCTCGGCCCGGCGACGCTGCCGCTCGCCCAGATCGTGCTCGCCTTGCAGGTGTCCGGCGTCTGGACGACGGATTTCGAGACGCGCGCCGACGCTGAGGCCTGGCTGTTCGACGACAGCGCCAAAGCGCCCGCCTGGATCATCCGCCAACGCCGCTAGGCGGCCGTAAACGTGATCAGATGGCGCTTTGGTCTACTCGCCCTCGAACGCGACCAGCGCATGCACGTCCACGCCCAGATTGCGAACACGCGCAGCGCCGCCAAGGTCCGGCAAATCAACAACGAACGCTGCGCCGGCGATCTCTCCGCCCGCCTTGCGAATTAACTTTATCGCCGCTTCCGCTGTGCCGCCGGTGGCGATGAGGTCGTCGACGACGAGAACCCGTTCACCGCGCTCAAGCGCG
>JAUIEH010000306.1 GCA_030428405.1 Alphaproteobacteria bacterium | reverse complement strand
AGCCGAGGCGCGCGAGGCCATCGCCTCCGACCCCGAAGCGCGCAAGCGCGCCGCTGAAATCGCCAAACTGCTCGGCGCGCTCAAGCCCAAGGAAAAAGAAGACGCCGCTGCGGCGTAAACGGAGCGTTCGGCCCCGCCTGTTCGTGCGCGCTTAATGAGCCTCCGCCCAGGTCTTGCCCGCGCCGGTCTCGACGTCCAGCGGCACGGAGAGCTGCAGCGCCGGTTCGCAGGCTGAACTCATCACCTCAGCGACGAGTTTCGCGGTCGCCTTGGCTTCCTTCTTGGGCGCCTCGAAGACGAGTTCGTCGTGGACCTGCAAGAGCATGCGCGCGGACAGCCCCGCCTCTTCCAGCTTGGCAGGCATACGGATCATTGCGCGGCGGATGATGTCGGCGGCGGCGCCCTGTAACGGCGCGTTGATGGACTGGCGCTCGGCGAATTGGCGCTGGGCGGCGTTCTTGGCGTTGATCTCAGGAAAATGGCAGCGCCGGCCGAATATGGTTTCGACATAACCCTTCTCGCGCGCGAACTCTTTCATCCGGTCCATATATTCCTTGATGCCCGGAAACTTCTCGAAATAGGCCTTGATATAGGCGGCGGCCTCCTCGCGCTCGATGCCGAGATTATTGGCGAGGCCGAAGGCGGAGATGCCGTAAATGATGCCGAAATTGATCGCCTTGGCCTGACGGCGCACCATCGGGTCCATGCCCTCAATCGGCGTGTCGAACATTTCCGAGGCGGTCATGGCGTGGATGTCCAGCCCGTCGGCGAAGGCCTTTTTCAAAGCCGGAATGTCGGCGTAATGCGCCAGCAGGCGCAGCTCGATCTGGGAATAGTCCGCCGAGATCAGGACATGATCTTCCTCGGCGATGAAGGCTTCGCGAATCTTGCGGCCCTCTTCGGTCCGTATCGGGATGTTCTGCAGATTGGGATCGGTCGAGGACAAACGCCCCGTCGTCGTCGCGGCCAGCGAGAAAGAGGTGTGCACCCGGCCCGTCTTGGGATTGACCGCCTCGCGCAAAGCATCTGTGTACGTTGATTTGAGCTTGGCGAACTGACGCCAGGACAAGAGCGTCCTGGGCAGGTCGTGGCCCTCCGCAGCGAGCTCGTCGAGCACTTTGGCGTCCGTCGACCACGCGCCCGTCTTGGTCTTCTTGCCGCCCGGCAGCCCCAACTCGTCAAACAGAATTTCGCCCAACTGTTTGGGCGAGCCCATATTGAACTCGCGCCCCGCCTGCTCATAGGCCTCGGCCTCAAGCCCCGCCATTTTCTGTTCGAACTCGGAAGAAAGCTGGCCCAGCCGGTCGACGTCGACCTTCACGCCGGCAAGCTCCATGTCCGACAATATCGTCGGCATTGGCCGCTCAAGCGTTTCATAGACCGTCAGCATGCCGGAGCCGGTCAGCTCTGGACGCAGATTGCGCCAGAGCCGCAGCGTGACGTCGGCGTCTTCGGCGGCGTAAGCCGTAGCCGGCTCAAGCTCGACCAAATCGAAGCTCTTCTGAGATTTGCCCGAGCCCGCGACCTCTTTGAACGTGATGCAGCGATGGCCCAGGAGACGGTCGGCGAGCTCGTCCATGCCGTGGCCGCGCAGCCCCGCCGCCGTGACATAGGAAATCAGCATGGTGTCGTCATAGGGCGCGAGCCGGACGCCATATCTACTGAATACGGACAAATCATATTTGAGGTTCTGCCCGACCTTCAGAACGGCTTCATCTTCGAGCAAGGTCTTGAGCGCTTCGAGGGCGTCGTCGAGCGGGATCTGGTCGGGATCGGATGCGCCGTCAGCTTCAATGAGGTCATCAGACGGACGGCGATGGGCGAGCGGGATATAGCACGCCTCATTCGGCCCTACGGCGAGCGATATGCCGACGAGCCCCGCGCCAGCGCTGTCGAGCGCATCGGTCTCGGTGTCGACGGCGACGACGCCGATCGAATGAGACCGCTCGATCCAACCCTGCAGCGCCTCCATGGTCTGGACGCATTCATATTTGGACCGGTCAACGCCGGTCTCCATCGCGGCCTCATCGGACGTCACCGCGCGGCCGGTGACCTCCTCCTCGATCCGCTTTGTCAGCGTCCGGAATTCCATCTCTTTCAGGAACCCGATGAGCTGGTCAGGGTCGGGATCGCGCACGGCGAATGTGTCGAGTTCTTCCTCGATGGGCACGTCAGCCTTCAACGTCACCAGCTCGCGCGAGATGCGGATCTGCTCGGCGTTGTCGATCAGGGTCTGGCGGCGCTTGGGCTGTTTGATCTCTTCAGCGCGCTCGAGCAGCGCATCGAGCGTTTCGAACTCTTCGAGCAGCGTCACGGCGGTCTTGGGGCCGATGCCGGGCGCGCCGGGAATATTGTCGACGCTGTCGCCGGAGAGCGCCTGAATTTCGATGACCTTGTCGGGCGTGACGCCGAACTTCTCGACCACTTCATCCGGGCCGATCTTGCGGTTCTTCATCGTGTCCAGCATCGACACCTTATCGGTGACGAGCTGCATCAAGTCCTTGTCCGAAGAGATGATGACGACCTCGGCGCCGGCGCCTTCGGCCTGGCGCGCATAGGTCGCGATGAGATCATCCGCCTCGAAGCCGAGCATCTCGACGGCGGCGACGCCGAAGGCGCGCGTGGCGTCGCGCACCAGCGGAAATTGCGGCACGA
The DNA here is from genome assembly GCA_030428405.1 of Alphaproteobacteria bacterium. GTDB lineage: Bacteria > Pseudomonadota > Alphaproteobacteria > Caulobacterales > Maricaulaceae > JAUIEH01. The sequence goes on along the minus strand of JAUIEH010000306.1, from coordinate 1,393 downwards.
GGTCTTCGGGCGGCGGCGGCCGGTTGGCCTTGTATTCGGGATAGATGTCGTTGCGGAACGTCTTGGCGGAGGCGTCGAATATCACCGCGAGATGGGTCGGCGCGTCATCGCCCTTCATGTCGTTCAAGAGCTTGAACAGCATATTCGCGAAACCCGAGACGGCGCCGACCGGCAGGCCGTCGGATTTGCGCGTCAACGGCGGCAGCGCATGATAAGCGCGAAACAGATAGCCGGAACCGTCGATCAGATAGACGCGGCTGTCGGGCCCGACCGGGCGCGGCTCTGACATGGGATTGCTCGCAAATGCTCTATCGGCTCTGGGACAGAGTTAGGCGCGCCCGCGGCGAGGACGCAAGCGAGGAGCCGGCGCGCTGGCCCTACCGTCGCGCGATCGTGTTCTTCGTCGTCGCAGTCATCGGGCTCGGCTCGATCGGCCTGAGACTGTGGTGGGAGCGCGGCGGGTTTTAGCGGCGAGAGCTTATACGCTGAGGCGTATAGCGATTGCGTTATACGCTTGAGAATATAATTTAGCTTTATACGCTATAACGTATATTGAAAATTTATACTCTGAAGCGTATATATGTCCCCTATGCGTTTGAGCGCATAAGGAGGCGGCGCGATGTATCTGCGCAATATCAAAGCGATCGGCGCTCTGATCCGCGACCGGCGAACAGCGCTCGGCCTGAGCCAGACGGCGTTCGCCAAGCAGATCGGCGTACGCCAGGCCTGGGTGTCGAAGACGGAGAACGGCAAGGTCGCGCCCGATCTCGACCTCGTCCTGCGCGCGCTCAATGCGCTCGGCGTGACGCTGTGGGCTGATATCGGCGACGGCGCGCCTTTGCCCAATGATCAATCCGCCGCCGATCCGGACGCGCCTAATATGGCGCAACTGATCGACGACATGTTGAACGAGCTCTAGCGCGTGCGGACGCCCAAAACCCTCGCTCTGCTGCTCGCCGAGCGCCGCATCGGCACAGTCGAGCGCACGGGCGACAAGCACGCCTTTGTCTATGACGAGGAATATCGCGCGCGCGCCGACGCTGTGGCGCTGTCCTGTTCCATGCCGCTGACGCGCGGGCGACATAGCGACCCGGTGGTTGCGAACTATCTCTGGGGTCTGTTCTCGGACAATGAGGTGACGCTGCGCGAGCAGGCCCGGCGCGCGCAGGTCTCCGCCAACGCTGTGCTGCAGCTTCTCTCAGCCTATGGCGAGGACCTGCCCGGCGCCATCCAGGCCGCCCGACCCGACAAGATCGACGATCTCAGATCGCGCGAGGGCGTGACGCAGGTGAGCGCGGCCGCGCTGAGAGATTTCGTCGCGCGCCTGCAGCGCTCTCCCGGCCTTACGCAGATTACGGAGCATGGCGGGAAGTTTTCGCTCGCCGGCGCGCAG
>JAUIEH010000305.1 GCA_030428405.1 Alphaproteobacteria bacterium | reverse complement strand
CCGGGCGTCTTGCCCCCTGGCGCGTCGACGGGTTTTCGGCGGGCGTCGACTTGCGCGCGGCGCGCATCGACATGGCGGATGATAATCTCACCGCCATCGCCGTCGGCACGCTGCGCATGGACGGCGCACGCGCCGACCTCGACACTGACGACGTGCTCGCCGAATTCGACCTCGCCGTGGGTCTGGAGAATGGCGGCGTGGCCGTGCGCATCCCGGCCGAGGCGGCGCTCAGCCTGCGCGCGGATACGCTGGCGTTTGGCGCAGCGCGTTTCAGCGACGCCGATCTGACGCTGCGCGCCGGCGCGGCGGGCGGGCCGCTGGTCGCGCTCACCGGCGAGGCCATGATTTTCGACGGCCGCATCGAGGATTCCGAGCTGACGATCGACCTCGAAGACGGCGCCGTTTCGGTGCAGATGCCCGCAGCGCTGTTGCGCTATGAGGGCGCGCCCGGCGGGGAGGGTTCGATCACGCTGGTGGCGCAGGGCCCGCGCATTGGCGGTCAGACGGCTCGGACAGGCGCGTTGGCCGGCGAAGCGCGGATCATCGAGGGCGCGCTCGGCCTCGGCGAATCCATCACCGTCGACGTGCGCGCTTCGACCCTGAACCTTGCGACCGCGACGCTGCCGCTGGCGCTGAACGAGGTCGACGCAGAGATCGTGCTCAGCTTCATCGACGGCGCGCCCGATGACGGCAGCGTCACCGTCGCGCGCGCCATTCTTTGCGAGCCCGGCCAAATCTCGGCGCGCAGCGACGCCGGCGCCTCCTGCAACAACGCGCGGGTGGCCCCCATCATCGTCAGCGCTTCAGCCGATATCGAGGACGGCGTCGCAAGCGGCGAGGCGCAGGCCTCTATCGCTTCGGCCGGGCGTGCGGCGACCGGCGGCGGCACGCCGCTGGGCGAGGCGAATTTCCGGATCAATCTGGTCGAGCAGTCCGGCTCGGCCCAGCTGGCGTCCGAGCGCATCGCGTTCGCGCCGGGACGAAACGGCTTGCGGCCATATGATCTTGCACCGTCCTTGCGCACATTGATCACGGATGTGCGCGGGGCCGTGCGCTTTGACGCAAACGCTCAATTCGCAGGCGACGATGTCGACGTCTCCGCACGCGTGCGGATTGAGGATCTGGATTTCGCAACCAGCGTCGGCCGGGTGGAAGGTCTCAACACGGATTTCGCGCTCGTGGACGCCATCGCCTTGCGCAGCGACGGTCCGCAGGAAGTCCGCGTCGACCTGATCGATCCGGGTGTTCCGCTGGAAAACGGCGTGTTGCGCATCGATTTGCGCGGCGACGGCGTCGCCATGGTCGAAGAAGCGCGCTTTCCGTTTTCGGGCGGCGAAATCGCCATGACGCCGATGGAATGGAACACGGCTGACGAAGATCATATCGGCACGCTGATCGCGACCGATATCGACTTGGAGCCGCTGGTCGAACTGACCGAGACGCCGGGCCTTTCGGTGACGGGCGTCGTGTCCGGCCGGCTGCCTGTTCTCATTTCGCAGACGGCCGTCATCATCAATGACGCCAATCTGACCGCGCAGGCGCCGGGCGTCATCCGCTATACCGGCGCAGCCCAGGACGCGTTGAGCAGCGCGGGCCAGAACCAGGCGACCGAACTCGCCTTCGGCGCCTTGCGCGAGTTCAATTATGAGGAGCTGTCGATCACGCTCGCCGGCAATGTGGCGGGCGCGATGACGCTGACGGTGCGCGCGAACGGCTCGAGCCCGGCTGCGCCGTCGCCGTTCAGAAACCGTCCGATCACTTTGAACGTGCCGATTACGGCGGCTTTCGCAGAATTGTTGCGCAACGCGGCGACATCGCTGAACGTGCAGAGCACTATTGGGGAAGCGTTAAACTCTGAAGACCGCTAGAGTGGTTCAAGCGCCGTTCAGCTGCGCTTGGTCAGAATGACGATGTTCGAAAGGAGCTAGTCCATGGCCGTTTTGGCGAAACGACCCGTATTACTCGCCGCCGCGCTTGTCGCGACGGGCATGGCGGGCGCTTGCACGCACCGTGTGCAAGTCGATCCGATCGAAATTACCTTGAACGTCAACATCACGCAGGAGGTCCGCGTGCGCCTGCAGCCGGAAATCGACGAGTTGATCGACGACAACCCCGAGCTGTTCTAATCGGCCGCACGAGTAAGGAATGATCCGATGACCAGATTCTCACGCATTATCGCTGCAGCCGTCATGGCCGTCGCCGTTTCGGCGCCGGCGTTTGCGCAAAGCGCGATCGACATCGTTCGCGACGCCAAGGACGCTTGCCTGATTGGCGAGCGCATCGATGGCTATCTCGGTGTCGTGGAAGGCGCGAACGTGACCCCGCAAATCCAGGCGGCGATGGACGAAATCAATCTGCGCCGGCGCGCGCGCTATGACGAACTCGCCCGCGAGCAGAGCACCAGCGTCGACGTCGTCGCGCGTCTGACCGGCGAATCTCTGATCGAGCGTTCGACGGACGGGCAGTGCGTGCTGGACGCTTCCGGCGCCTGGCGCGAACTCTGAGACGTTTCAGGAGCGCGGCTTGAAAACGGCGCTTCTGATCGGCGCATTGGCGCTCATGTTGGCGGCGGCCCTCGCGGTCGCCGTCAATTTGTGGATGGGCCTGCCTGAGACCACATTTTCCATCCATATGTGGGTGGCGCTTGGTCTGGGCGTGGGCTTATCTCTTGTGCTTGGCGTCGGTCTGATGGCGCTGACCTTTTACTCATCCCGCCGCGGTTTCGACGACGCCGTCGAGGCGCGTGACGATTGAACGCTCTGGCCTGGCGCGCAGCGCCGCAGGCCGAGCCAAAAAAGCGGCCTGACCATGACTGACAACGCACCTATCGATCCGTCCGATCTCGCTGCTTTCCTGTCGGCGAAGCTCTGCCACGACCTGATCGCGCCCATGGCGGCGATCGGCAACGCGCTCGAAATGCTCGACGATCCGACCGCCGCCAGCATGCATGACGATGCGCGCGAGCTTTTAAACGGCTCGGCGCTGTCGGCGTGGTCCAAGCTCGAGATTTTCCGCGTGGCGTTCGGCTCGGGCGGTTCGGCGCCGGGCCTTATCGAGGTCTCCGAGCTGCGCGGGCTCGTCACCAAGCGTTTCAATGACGGCAAGTTCTCGTTCGACTGGCGCGTGCGTGCTGAAGCGATGGGCAAGCAGGCCGCGCGCGTCCTGTTGAACCTCGTCATCATGACCGTCGACAGCCTGCCGCGCGGCGGCGAGATCGTCATCGAAATCGGCGCGCAGGGCGAAACCATCCGGGTCGCCGGGGAAGGCCGCATGCGGCGCGTCTCCGACTATGTGACGCCGGCGCTGGCGGGCAAGTCGCCCGAGGGCGGCTTCGATGCGCAGAACATTCAGCCCTATTATGCCGGATTGCTGGCGCGCCGCGCGGGCGGCCGGGCCTATGTCGATCTGTCCGGCGAGGGCGTCGTGTTCGGCGCGGAGCTCAAATCAGTCGACAAGCCGCTGACGCCTGCGATCTGAACGCCGCCAATCCGGGCCACACGCGCGCCAATCATTAGCCGATCCTTAACGGACGCAGCCAAGCATCGCCGGTCATGGCGGTGCTTGAGCGATTCGGGATCGGGGCATGACTGGAACGACTTTGCGCGGGCGCGCCGGCGGGCGCGGGCTTAGTTCGCATGCTGCAATCCCAGGCAATGACTTGTTGACGCTCGCGGCGCCCTTTGATTGCGCCTGCACGGGTCTTCGGCCCATCCTTTCAACACTCGCAGAAGCGACGCGCGTCATGCGCATCAGCGATTCGTCTCGCCACGGAACGCGCCGCAAGAAGTTGCAGCACAGAGCGACGCGCCGTCGGGCCGTCGGTGGGGCGTAACAATGCGAGGTCGCGGCGTTATGAAAACCTGTCTGCTCGTTGATGACAGCCGTATCGTTCGGCAGGTCGCGCGCCAGATGATGGAGCAATTCGGCTTTCGCTGCGCGGAAGCCGCCGACGGCCTGCAGGCGCTGGAAGCCTGCCGGGACAAGATGCCCGACATGGTGCTGCTCGACTGGTCGATGCCGGTCATGAACGGCATGGATTGCCTGAAACAGCT
>JAUIEH010000304.1 GCA_030428405.1 Alphaproteobacteria bacterium | reverse complement strand
ACACGGTCTTCGATGCGCGCCTCAGTGTCGCAGCCGACGCGCAGCGTCGGACCTACGAATTGGTATCCGACGACGGCGACCAGCGCGACGCCAAGCACCGGCCAGACCCAGAAGCCTGGCGCCGCCAGAGCGGCCGGCGCCGGGCGCGTCTGCTTGGGCGGCGTGTTGCCGGCGAAACCGCGCATCACCCATTCCAGCGGTCCGCGGTCAAAGAAGCTGCGCCAGATATGGGCGAGCACGATGACGACGAAGCAGAACGCGAAGGAATAAGCGATCACCTGCCAGTGTGTGAGATCGCCAAAGCCGAAAAAGCGGCTCGGGATCACGACGCCGAGCAGCGCGTGAGTGAGATAGATCGTGAACGCAAGCTGACCCGCGGAAATCATCGCCCGGATCGGCAGCGTTTCGCCGAAGCGGGTGACGATGGCTTGCGCAAGACCGATGACGAAGAACGACGTGCCCCACGCCCCCATCAGATAGAACGGCGACTGAGAATGGCGCACGCCGAGGAATGGCAGAACCGCCTCGCTGATGACGCCGTTAAGCGCGAGCGTTTCCAAGAGCGATGAGAGGATCGGAGCGCCGAGCGCCATGAATCCGCCGACCGCCATCAACCGTCCGCGCGTGGGCGCATCGCGAAGATCGAGCCCGGACGCCCACATGCCCACCAGAATATAAGTGATCCAGGGAAAGACCGGGTGAATGCCGTTCAGGAAGACATTCTCGAACATTCCCGACACGGAATGGTAGTTGTCGTTGAGGTCGATTTCCGCCTCAGAGCCCGACAGGCTCGCGATCCAGTTCGCGATCAGATCGAAATCGACGTCATAGGCGCGCAGTAGAACGGTGATGAGCCCGATCGCGATCGCCAGCGGCAACAAGAAGCTGCGCGGCAGCGAGATGAAGAAGATCGCGGCGATGAACAGGTAGAACGCATAGAAATGAAGGATGTCGATGCGCCAGACCAGGATCAGGAAATTGCCGACCGTGAACAGGAAAATGGCGCGCAGGATCAAGGTCCGCCGGACCGACCAGACATTGGCGCCGCGCGCCATCAGGCCGATGCCTGCGCCCGCGATGGTCACGAACAGGGCGGCGGCGCGGCCGTAATGCAGCTCCGTCAGCCAGTAGCTGAAACTGCCCGCGACGTCGCCGCGAGAGCCCATCAGAAAGATCGGAAAATTGATGAGCACCATGCCGATGATGGCGACGGCGCGCGCGAAGTCGTAGCCGCGTGTGCGCCCGGGTGCAGCGGGCGGATTGATTTCTGACACGATTTGTCCCCTCACCGCCGCTTGTCGCGGCGCCGTATCCCACCGGGTCTCTTCGATCGACCTTAGTAAGCGCCGCTGACGCCCGTAATCTCAGGCTTTTGCGCGGCGACGTCGTTCCCCGGCGCGCTGCATAGCCTGCGACGAACGGATTCGCCAGCATTCTCTTGCGGCCGTGAACAAGCGTCGCAGTCGCGGTTCAGCTCAGGGCTGAAACCAAAAACGGCAGGCTCTTGTCCATGCGGTAATCGACGGAGGAGTGGTTGTCGGGGAACTCCTCATAGACGTGTTCAACGCCGGCCTGTTCGAGCTTGGCGTGGAAGCGGCGCGCCCCGTAAACGAGGTTGTACTGATCGACATCGCCGCAATCGATCCACAGACCCTTCAGATTTTTTAGGCCCTCGACCGCGCGGTCGGCGATCACGACAGGGTCCCACGCCATCCAGTTGTCCCAACGCTCCTGGATGATCTCGCAGGTCTGCGGATCAACCGGCAGACGAATGCCGCAAAAAGCGTCGGGGTCCGGATCATAGCTCGCCGCCTGGGCCAACATCATCAGGATATGGATGTCCTCGCCCTTCCATTTCGGCCCGGCCTCGAACGCTCTCAGCCAGCGTTCAATGGAGCCGTCGTGCTGAGCGAGCGCGCGCAAGACCGCCGGCATCTCGATGAGATGGCACCACTCAAAGCCCATGTCGCCGGAATGGCTCGCCGCAGCGGCCCAGAAGTCATTGTGCAGCAGAGCGTGCACGCTGGCGCCAAACCCGCCTGAGGATTTGCCGAACACCGCGCGCCGGCCGTCGCCGCCGCAATTGAAGCGCGCCTCCACAGCCGGCGTCATCTCCTCGATGAGGAAATCCTCCCAGCGCCCCATCGCGACCGAGTTCACATATTGATTGCCGCCGAGCCGGGTGAAGCAATCGGGAAACGCGACCACTGCAGGCGCCATGGCGCCGGCTCCGATCAGACGATCGAGGCGTTCCGGCACGTTCTCGCCGAAATTCTTCCAGGCCACGTGCACGGGCCCCCCGGCTGTGAAGCCGACCAGATCGACCAGCAGCGGGAGATCGCCGCCATTGTGACCTGCAGGCGTGTAAACGACGACCTCGCGCTCGGTCGGATCGCCCAACATGTTGTCCGCCAGGATTTTGGACTCGACGGCCATGCGATGCAGCTGGCCGCGCGGCGCGGATCGATCTCGAATCATTGGTTTGTCCTTGAACGCTGTTTGATCTGAACGAAACGCGCAGCGCCGGAAGCGGTCGCAAGACGTCGCACGACATACTGGGCATATTGGCGCAAGCGGCGCCATAGCTTGCGCAATTGACTTGGCCGCCCCTGCGTGAACCATCGCGCCAAGTTAAAACGCGCGCGGCGACGAGGCGAAAATGACGGCCCTGACACAAGTGTCGACCAATCAGTGTTTCGACGGCGTTCAAGGCGTCTACGACCACGCCAGCGAGAGCTGCGGCTGCGACATGCGCTTCGCCGTCTATCAGCCGCCGCAGGCGCGCGACGGGCTCGTGCCCGCCTTGTTCTGGCTCTCCGGCCTCACCTGCACGCATGCGAATTTCACCGAAAAGGCCGGGGCCCAGCGCATGGCCGCTTCGCTTGGCTGCGCCATCATCGCTCCGGACACTTCGCCGCGCGGTGATGACGTCGCCGATGTGGCGGACGCTTATGACCTTGGCAAAGGCGCGGGCTTTTACGTCGACGCCACGCAAGCTCCGTGGTCGTCCCATTACAAGATGTGGAGCTATGTGACCGAGGAGCTGCCCGCGCTGATCGGAGCGGAGTTCCCCGTCGACATGAACCGTTGCGGCGTATTCGGACATTCCATGGGCGGCCATGGCGCATTGACCGCACATTTGCGCCGGCCCGATCGCTTCAAGACGTGCTCGGCCTTCGCGCCGATCGTTGCGCCAAGCCAGGTTCCCTGGGGCGAGAAGGCGTTTTCGCTCTATCTGGGCGAGGATAAATCCGACTGGCGGAATCACGACGCGACAGCGCTCGTCGCTGAATCGGACTCGGACGTCGAGATCCTCATCGATCAGGGCGAGGCTGATCAGTTCCTTGGCGAACAGCTCAAGCCCGAGCTGTTTGAACAGGCCTGCGCGGCGGCGGGCCGGCGCCTGACGCTGCGTCGCCACGCGGGCTACGACCATTCCTATTATTTCATGGCCAGCTTCATCGCCGATCACATTCGCTGGCATCTGGAGCGCCTGTCATGAAAAGCGCGCTCTCCGCCTGCGCTGTGATCCTGCTTGCAAGCTGCGTCAGCGCGCCGTCTGATGACGCGAGGCCGGCTGCGGCGACGGATGAGACGCCGCTGGAACAACGCCTCGAAATGACCGCGCTTGCCGACAATGTCTGGATGCATACGAGTTGGGCGGAGGTCGAGGGCTTTGGCCCCTACCCGTCCAACGGCCTCATCATCGCTGGCGAAGACGGCGCGGTTCTCGTGGACACGGCCTGGAGCGAGACCGCCACCAACGCCTTGCTCGATTGGTCCGAGCACGAACTGGGCGTCCCGGTTCGCGCCGTCATCGTCACCCATGCGCATGACGACCGCATGAGCGGGCTTAGTGTTGCGCATGCACGCGGCGCTGAAAGCTATGGCTATGCGCTCACAGCCGAAGACGCCGTCGCGCGCGGCCTGCCCGTTCCCGAACACGTCCTGACGGAGCGCGACACCACGCTGAGCCTGGCCGGCGTGGAGCTTGACGCGTTTCACCCCGGCGGCGGGCACACGCGCGACAATATCGTGGTCAGCGTGGAAGGCGCGGGCGTAGTA
>JAUIEH010000303.1 GCA_030428405.1 Alphaproteobacteria bacterium | reverse complement strand
GCCAGACGGAAGGCGTGGTTCAGATCGCCTTCCTGCGAGGGATGATTGATCCGGATGAACTCACGCTGCAGGTCGGGGTCTTCCGTATAGACGCTTTCGTGATGCATCACGAGCGCAAAGCCGATGGCGAGAAGTTCGCGGGCGATGCTGCGCGACCATTCGCGCAAATCTTCTTCGCGCGCAGCCAGATCGACGCGGCGTTCCGCATCCGCAATTCGGTCCCGCGCGGTTACGATCCAGGCATTTGCTGCGGCGACGGATAATCTTTGCGGAGCCAGTCGCTTGGAGATGTCGCGCCCGGCCAGGCACAAGGAGTTGACGCCGATGCGAAAGCGCAGATGCGAGAAGGCGTCGTCCTCAGGAAAGACGTCGCGCCAGTCAAGCAGCGCCAGGCTTGGTCTGCCGGCGGACGGCCAGCGCGCGCGAATGGCGCCGGCGGCTTCTTCAAGGCGGGCGGGGCCGCCCGCGCATGCCGCCGTCATACGCAAAACGCCGAGCGCTTCGACCGGACCCGGACGGCCGCGCGCGGTCGGTCCGGTGAGATAGACGCTGTGCAGATTATCGCCGAAGCGCGTGCGGTAAGCGTCTGCAACGGCGCGCGACACCCGACGGGTGAGCGGCGTCAGGCGAGACCGCTTCGCCGCGTTCACAACGCGTCCAAGCTGGTCTACCGGCCAGATTTCGCCATGGGCCTTCGCCACGTTCGCCGCCTCCTGGTCGCGCCTCATGCACGAGAGGGACCAGATTAAACCATGGCGATTGCGTTAGTTTTAATGGCGTTGCGCAGTTTGAACCGTCATCGGATACAGTTAGGAGAACTTGATGACGGGCGCGGAGCGTCCGAAATCAGCACACAATGCGTCATCAAGCGTGCGCGCGAGCGCGAGGAAACGCTGCCCGAGCGGACTTTCCGGATATGCTCCGGCGGGCGGCGTTCCGGCGTCTGAGAGTTCGGCGAGTTCAGGCTCGAGCGCGAGCGCGCCGAGAAAGGGCGCGTTAAGCTCTTCTGCCGCACGGCGTGCGCCGCCGCGACCGAACGGCGCGAACACAGCGCCGGTCTGCGTGTCGATTTGGGCCGACATGTTCTCGATAACGCCCAGGATCGGCACACTGGTCTTCTCGAAAAGCTGCACGCCGCGCGCGACGTCGGCGAGGGCGACCTTTTGCGGCGTGGAGACGATGACGGCGCCGGAGAGGCGCGCGCGCTGCGCGATGGTGAGATGGGCGTCTCCCGTGCCCGGCGGCATATCGATGACCAGGATGTCGAGCGGCGCCCATTCGACATCGCTCAAAAGCTGGACCAGCGCGCTCGTCACGATCGGTGCGCGCCAGGCGATGGACTGGCCGGCTTCAACGAGAAAGCCGGTCGACATGACTTTCACGCCGAAGGCCTCGGGCGGCGCGAGGCGCTTGGTCGCGCCGGGACGCGGCGTTGCGCCTTCCAGTCCCATCATCACCGGGACCGAGGGACCGGACGTATCGGCGTCGAGCAGGCCGACGCTTTTTCCCAGTTGCGCAAAGGCGCAGGCGAGATTGACGGCGATGGTGGATTTGCCGACCCCGCCTTTGCCGCTCGCCACCGCCACGATGTGGCGCACGCCCTCGAGCGGATCGGTCGAGCTTTGCGTTTGAGGCGCAACGGCGGAGGCGGGCGTGTGGCGCGCCGGGGCTTGATGGACGTGCGGCTTGGGGCGTGGCGCGGCCTGGCCGGGTTGCGCCTCGGCTGTCAAAACAGCGGTCACGTCCTTGACGCCCGGCACGGCGCGCACGGCGGCTTCAGCGGCGGCGCGGACCGGCTCATAAGCGCCAACTTGATCGAGCGGCGCTTCAATAATGAAGCCTATCTTACCGTCTCGTTCGACTAGGCCTCGCAGGACGCCGCGAGAAATGACATCATCTTCGCCGTCAGGCGGCGTAATTTTCGCAAGAACGGCGCGGACGGCCTCCAGCAGCGTTGTGGTCATGGCGTTAAGCTCTTCTTGATGCTGTTTGGGCCAAACCCACATACACAGGATCGGCAGGCGATCAGCAAGTCAGCGCGTGCGGGCGCGCCAGAGGGAAGAGAACGCGATGCCCTGGAATGATCAATCAGGCGGCGGCGGCCCTTGGGGCGGCGGCGGAAACGGCGGCAGCGGCGGCGGAGGCGGCGGACAAGGCCCATGGGGTCAGCCCCCGCGCGGCGGACCGCGTCGGGGCCCCGGCAACCAGCAGCCTGATCTCGAAGACGTCATCCGCAATCTGCAAAATCGGATGGGCGGCGTTTTCGGCGGCCGTCGCGGACGCGGCGGCGGCGGCGGCGGTTTCGCGCTTCTGCTCATTCTCGCCATCGGCATGATCGGCTGGGCCGCCTGGCCGGGCGCGTGGTGGTACATCGTGCAGGCCGAGGAACAAGGCGTGGTCATGCGCTTCGGCCAGTATGACCGTCAGACGCCGCCGGGCCTGCATTTCAAGCTCCCCAATCCGATCGAGCGGGTCTACCGGCCCGCCGTGCGCCGCGTGAACATCACCGAAGTCGGCTTTTACACGCGCGGCGATCAGGTGCGCGACGTGCCGCATGAAAGCCTGATGCTGACGGGCGATGAAAACATCATCGACCTCGATTTCACCGTCACCTGGCGCATCATCGATCCGGTCGATTTCCTCTTCAATCTCGAAGACCCGGCCTCCGCGGTGAAGGCGGTCGCGGAGAGCGCGATGCGCGAAGCCGTCGGCCGACGCGACCTGCAGCCGATCATCACCGACGACCGTGTCGCCGTTGAGCGCGAGGCTCAGCAGCTCATGCAGGAAGTGCTCGACAGCTATGAGGCGGGCATTTTCGTGCGCGAGATTCAGATCGGTCGCGCCGATCCGCCGACCAGCGTCATTGACGCCTTCCGCGATGTGGAAAGCGCTTCGCAGGACGCCCAATCGGCTGAAAACACCGCGCGCCGCTACGAAAACGAAATCGTCCCGGCCGCACGCGGCGAGGCGTCGCGCATCGTCCAGCAGGCCGAAGCCTATGCCGCGCGCGTGGTTGCGGAAGCTGAAGGTGAGGCGGAACGCTTCAACGCGATCCTCGAGCAATACACCGCCGCGCCCGAAGTCACGCGCCGGCGCATGTATCTCGAGACCATCGAGCGCGTCTTGTCGCGCGCCAACACGATCATGTTGGACGACACGTCGGGCGAGGGCGTCGTGCCCTATCTGCCTTTGAATGAACTGCAGCGTCCGCCGCGCAATGGCGCGCGCACGCCATCCAGCGGGGGAGGACGCTAATGCGCGCGCTCTCAGTCTTTTTGCTGATCCTGCTGGTCGCCGGCGGATTTGTTCTGTCGCAATCAGCCTTCATCGTTCCGGTGACGCATCAGGCCGTCGTGGTGCGGCTCGGCGATCCCATTCGGGAAATCAATGAATGGGGCTCGGACGAAACCGGCTCCGAAGAGGCCGGCCTGCACTGGAAAGTGCCGTTCGTCGACAGCGTCGTCTTGTTCGACCGGCGCAGTCTGAATTTCGACGTCGCCTCGCAGGAAATCATCGCGGCCGGCCAGGAGCGCCTCGTGGTCGATGCGTTCGCGCGCTACCGCATCACATCGCCGACGCGGTTCTATCGCGCCGTGCGCGATATATCCGGCGGCGAACAGCGTCTTGAGCCGATCATGCAGTCGTCCTTGCGCGGCGTGCTCGGCAGCGTCGGGCCGGACGAAGTCATTTCCGGACAGCGCGCTCAATTGATGCGCGCCATTCGCGACCTCGCCAATCGGCGCGCTTCGGGCGTTCCGGAAGAGGAACTGCCCGACGTCGTCGACGGCGTCGAAATCGATCTTGAAGAGGCGGTTGTCGAAGAGGCTGCGATTTCGGAAGAAAATCTTGGCATCGAAATCATCGACGTGCGCATCCGCCGCGCCGATCTGCCCGACGCCAACGCCGAGCGTGTGCTCGCCCGCATGCGCACCGAGCGCGAGCAGGCTGCTCAGCTCATCCGGGCGCAAGGTCAGGAACGCGCTGTGGAAATCCGCGCCAATGCGGATCGCGAAGCCACCGTCATCCGGGCCAATGCGCAGCGCAACGCCTTGCGCATCCGAGGCGG
>JAUIEH010000302.1 GCA_030428405.1 Alphaproteobacteria bacterium | reverse complement strand
CCAAGCGCCAGAGCGAGGTCATAGACCTTTTTAAACGGCGTCCACTGAACGGCTTTATAGGCGTGACCCATTAGCGGCCTCCCTCGCCAGCCTCGGCGGCGCCGTCCAGCGCATCGATCGCTGCTTCGGGCAATTGCGAGACAGGCTCGGCTGGCTTCAGCGCCAGCCCGAGAACGATGACGACAAGGCTCGATAAGCCGACCAGCAGCCACATGGCCGGGTGCGCCGCACGATGCGCCCGCCTCATAGCTGCGCTCTCCCGCGCGCCATCAGCACCAAGATGACCGGCCAGAGCGCGGCGGCGCCCCAGAACACCAAAAAGCGCGCCTGCAAGGGCGCCGAGGAAAAATTCCCGTCAAACCGGCTCGCCCCGCCAATGACCGCGACAAGGCCGACAACGACGCCGATTGCGGCGTAAATCGTCATTATCAGGACGAGCATTTCAGCAAGCGCAATGGTCATTGCGCGCCGCTCGGCGCACCGACCCCGCCAAAGGCGACGCCTGATAAATCCGCCATCTCGCGCTTCCAGGTCGTCAGATCATCGATAGAGAAATCAGACAGCCGACGATGGCCGCAGGCGCGTGCGAGCACCTGCATCAGCTCGGTGGACGCCTCGAAGAAACTGGCCAGCCTGCGTGCGGACTTCTCGATGACGAGCCGCTGCATCAGATGCGGCTTCTGCGTGGCGATGCCGACGGGGCAATTATTCGTATGGCAAGCGCGCATGGCGATGCAGCCGATCGCCTGCATAGCCGCATTGGAGACGGCGACGGCGTCGGCGCCGAGCGCGAGCGCCTTGGCGAAATCGGCGGGATTTCTGAGCCCGCCGGTGATGACCAGGCTGACATCCTTGCGTCCGGCCTGATCGAGGAAAGCCCGCGCGCGCGCAAGCGCAGGGATTGTCGGCACAGAGATATTGTCGCGAAAGATCAAAGGAGCAGCGCCCGTGCCGCCGCCGCGACCATCAAGGATGATGTAATCCACCCCGATTTCGAGCGCGGCTTCGATGTCCTTCTCGATATGCTGCGCAGACAGTTTGAACCCGATTGGGACGCCGCCGGTGCGTTCACGCACCTGTTCGGCGAACTCCTTGAACTGAGAGGGTTCTGTCCACTCCGGAAAGCGCGGCGGACTGATGGCGTCTTCGCCCTCTTTCAGTCCCCGGACTTCAGCGATTTTGCCTTTCACTTTATGTCCGGGCAAATGACCGCCCGTGCCGGTCTTCGCACCTTGTCCGCCCTTGAAGTGGAACGCCTGAACCCGCTCCAGCTTGTCCCAGGCAAAACCGAACCGCGCAGAGGCGAGCTCGTAGAAATAGCGCTTATTCTCCGCGCGCTCATCTTCGAGCATGCCGCCCTCGCCCGAGCATATTCCCGTGCCGGCAAGCTCTGCGCCGCGTGCGAGCGCGACTTTGGCGGGCTCTGACAAAGCCCCGAAGCTCATGTCAGACA
This sequence comes from Alphaproteobacteria bacterium, assembly GCA_030428405.1. Lineage (GTDB taxonomy): Bacteria > Pseudomonadota > Alphaproteobacteria > Caulobacterales > Maricaulaceae > JAUIEH01. The sequence continues at coordinate 2,633 of JAUIEH010000302.1, read as the reverse complement.
CAAAGAGCGGAATGGCGAGACGCAAGGGCTTCTTCGCATTCGGCCCGATGACGGTTTCCGTTTCGACGGGCTCATCGTCGAGCAGCGGCGGCTTATGCAATTGCGCGGTGACGAACTGAATATCGTCCCAGTCAGGCAGGTCCTTGCGCAGCACGCCCATTGCGTCGACGACGCCATGATGGCCGGTCTTGGACAGACCGTCGCGCGCATATTGCTGTATCAGCGCCGTATACGGTTCGTCTGCATGGTCATGAGAGGTATCGGCATATAGGCCGAGATATTCGTCGCGCTTGAAAGGCTGCGGATTGGCGCGCGCCCAGTCGGCGATCTCCTCCTCGTCGACCCAGACCTGGCCGTCATGAATCCAGGAGGAAAACTTATGCAGCGCCTCTTCGTTGTTATATTCGCTGACGCCGGTGTCGACGCGATAATCCCAGTGATGCACGCCGCAGATCAGATTGTCGTCATCATCGACAAAACCGTCCGCCATCAGCGCGCCGCGATGCAGACAGCGTCCGTATAGGACCGACACCGCATCGCCATAGCGCACGATCACCAGGTCGACATCGGCGACGAGCCCGTAAGCGGGTTTTCGGTCCTCCAGCTCCTCCCAGGAGCAGATCGCCCGCTTGGTCATATGCGCGTCCCCATCTGCGTTTCGTCAGGCGCCGCACCGCCTCGGCGCGGGCAAGCCAAGCATGCGGCGCGGGCCGGCTCAAGCCGGCGCCAGCGCGCCATGACGCTGAACGACTTCGCGACGCAGGAAAAGAATGATCGCCGCGCCGACCCAGCTGAAACACGCCGCAATGAAGAGCGCGGGCGAATAAGAGGTCGGCTGGCCATTTTCCCAGGTCACAGGCGTTTCAACGCCCAGCGGCGTAAACAGGTGAAAGATGATGGCGCCGCTCATGACGCCGATCGCGATCAAGGCGCCCAGCGCCTGGCTCGCCTCGCCCAGTCGCTGCTTGCGCGCGAAGAACAAGATGGCGGGCGCAACAAGCAGCAAAAGCGAAGACGCCAGCTCGGCGAGCCCGATGATCCAGGGACCTGCCGGAAAAAACAGACCGATCCCGCTCCAGTCGCGCAGCGTCGTGAAAATGTGCTCCGGCGTCGGATGGCCGGTGAACTTGAAGCGCAGCGAGTCCAAAAACACGGCTGAAATGAAAAAGGCGATCGGCCAAGGCGCGATGCGCAACAAAGATGACATGAGCGTCCTCCGGACAATATTGCGTCGCGAAGGCGCGCCGCGCGACAAACGCCGATGCTGATGCCTTTTTTTTCTTCGCCGGAGAAATCAAACTGCCTCTCAAATGCACGACGCGAACGTGAACGCGCGTGATGCGTACGCAGCGGCGGACTTTGCTAGATGCCGCGCTTCGAGCAATTCAGCCGGGGGACCGCGACATGGCGAATGAACAGAATACGCAACTGGTCTGGACGAAGGTCGCCGAGCTGGACGAGCTCGCAGACGGACGCGTGAAATCTGCAAGTGCAGGCAATGTCCAGATCGCGCTCGTGCGCTTCAACGGCCAATATTCGGCCATGGACAATCATTGTCCGCATCAGCGCGGTCCGCTTGGCGAAGGCTCGATCGAGAAAGGCGTCGACGGAAAATGCTGGCTGCGCTGTCCCTGGCATGGCTGGGACTTTGATCCGCTGACGGGCAAGCCGCCGGGCGGACATGAAGATGCCGGTCAACAGCTCTTCGCCGTCGAACAACGCGCTGACGGCGTTTATGTCGGCACGCCGCCCGAGCCGGAGCATGAGCGCACGGTCACCGACGTCATGGCCGAGACCATGGTCGCGTGGGGCGTCAAAAGCGTGTTCGGCATGGTCGGTCACTCCAATCTCGGCCTGGCTGACGCGCTGCGCCTGCGCGAAGCTGATGGCGAGCTTTCATATTTCGGCGTGCGCCATGAGGGCGCGGCGAGCTTTGCATGCTCCGGCTACGCCAAGCTCACGGGAAAGCCGGCGGCGTGTCTGGCCATCGCCGGGCCCGGCGCGACGAATCTCTTGACCGGGCTCTGGGACGCAAGGGTCGACCGCGCGCCCGTGCTTGCGCTCACCGGGCAAGTGCAGGTGCAGGTGTTCGGACCGGGCGCGTTTCAGGAAATCGACCTCGCCTCGGCGTTTGCGCCGGTCGCGCGCTTCTCGCACTCCGCGCTGCATTCCTCCGACCACGCCGAGTTGATGAGCCTCGCGCTGAAATCAGCCATCCAGCATCGCGATGTGGCCCATCTCATCTTCCCCGACGACGTGCAGACGCTGCCGGCCAATGGCGCAAAGGCGAAGTCGCCGCAAGGCAGGCTCTCGCCCTCCCCGCGCATCGCGCCGCCTGAAGCCGCGCTCGACGCGGCGGTGGCGAAAATCGCTGCAGCCAAACGTCCCATGATCGTTGTCGGTTTCGGCGCGCGCGACGCGATGGACGAAGTCGTCGCTCTGGCCGAGCGGCTCAACGCGCCCATCGCAACGACGTTCAAGGCGAAGGGTCAGATCGGCGACGACCACCCTTTGGCCGCCGGCGTGATGGGACGCTCGGGCACGCCGATCGCGTCCTGGTTCATGAATGAGTGCGACCTCATCATCGCGCTGGGCGCTTCGTTTTCGAACCACACCGGGATTGAATCCTACAA
>JAUIEH010000301.1 GCA_030428405.1 Alphaproteobacteria bacterium | reverse complement strand
TCAGTCCGCTGAGCGCGGGCGGGCACTGCGCGCAAATGCGGCCGTTCTCTTGGCGCAGCTCGGTTTGATCGTCCGCGACAAGGCGGGCGCCGCTGTCGATCAGACGCAAAGCGAGGTCGCTCTTGCCCGCCCCGGACGGCCCGCGAATGAGAACGCCGGCCCAGCTCGCGGGATCGGCCGGGTCGGGCAGCGCCACACAGGTCGCATGCACCCGGATCATGCGCGCAGCGGAAACATGACGATGAAGCGCGCGCCGATGATTTCACCGTTCGGCCCTTCGCGGTTCTCCGTCCAGATGCGGCCGCGCATCGCCTCTACGATCTGCTTGCAGATCGACAAGCCAAGGCCGGAATGCGAGCCGAACGGATCGCCCTTGGGCCGCTCGGTGTAGAAGCGCTCGAAAATGCGTTCGAGCTTGTCGGGCGGCACGCCCGGGCCCTCATCTTCGACCACGACGGAAATGCGCGGCTCGCCGCCAACGTCATAGCGGCCCGCAAGACGCACGGTCACGACGCCGTCCGGCGGCGAAAAACTGATCGCGTTGTCGATCAGGTTCCGGAACACGTGGCCGAGCGGGCCCTCCACGCCGGAGATGAAAACCGGCGCCCCGTCCGTGAAGTCCTCAAAGGCGACGGCCGCGGCGTTCTCGGGTCGGACATTCTCATAGACCGACACGATGGTCGTGATCGCATGGCGCAGATCGAGCGGTTCTGCGGGCGCGCGCGCAACCTCGGCGTCCATGCGCGAGGCGCTGGTGATGTCCGAGATCAAGCGGTCAATGCGGCGCACGTCATGCTGCATCACCGACATCAGACGCTCGCGCTGCTCGTCATTCTTGGCGACCGGCAAGGTCTCCAGCGCCGAGCGGATCGAGGTGAGCGGGTTTTTCACCTCATGCGCCACGTCGGAGGCGAAGCGTTCAATCGTCTCGATGCGCTTGGAGAGTTCGTCCGTCATCGTCGAAAGCGAAGATGACAGATCACCGAGTTCGTCCTTGCGGTTGGAGAGATCGGGAATGCGCGCGCGCTGCGGGCCGAGCGCGCGCACGCGGTCGGCGGCGATGGCCAGAATGCGCACGGGCCGCGCAATGAACAGTGTGAGCAGCGCTGAGGAAATCACGGTCACGGCGAAGGCGACGAATATGAAGGGCATGACCGCGTCGCGCTCAGCTTCGAGCACGTCGCCGAACTCGGCCGTCTCCACCACGACGACGCCGCGCACGCGCTCGACCAGCCTGATGGGCGCCGCCACCGAGATGATCAGGTCGCCGTCCTCATCCGCGCGCAGGGCGTAAAACATCTCCCCGGTCGGCTCAGCGCCCGCAAGCGCGGCCTCGACCTCGCGCCGCAATGCCTCCCCGGTCTCCTCGGCCTGGTCGCCAAATCCGAAAAAACCGCCCAACAAATCGCGAAAACGCGTCTGCGCGCCGGCGGGCGGCAATTCCTCAACGCGAATCTCTGCGTTCAGCGCCGAGGAATCCGCGCCGATGATCGCATTGCCCTGCGCATCGAATATGCGCGCGCGGGCGTCTTCGGGCAGACGCAGATTGCGCATGATCTCGCGCACCCAGGCCGGATCGAGCTCGTCGACATCCTCGTCGACCGTGCCCTCCATGATGTTGCGCACGAGAAGCGCTTCGGAGCGCAGAATGCCGGCGCGCGCCTGAATCAGATTGCCGCGAATGCCGCTCGTCCAGAACACGCCCAAAATGAGCACGCCCAAACCCATGAGATTGGCCACGAGAATGCGCCGCGCGAGCCGCGAGGCTACCGCGTCGCGCCAGATACGCTTGGCCATGTGGCGGAAGGACGGTCGCGGGCGATAAGCCTCGCCGCCATCGGCGGCGTGGGCGTCGGCGACGTCGTACTCAGGATTCCTTATAGCGGTATCCGACGCCGTAGAGGGTCTCGATGGCGTCGAACTCCTTGTCGACGGTCCGGAACTTCTTGCGGAGCCGCTTGATGTGGCTGTCGATGGTGCGGTCGTCGACATAGATCTGGTCATCATAGGCCGCGTCCATCAGCTGGTCGCGGCTCTTCACATAGCCGGGCCTCTGCGCCAGAGCTTGTAAAATCAAGAATTCGGTCACCGTAAGGCGAACTTGATCGCCCTGCCATGCGCAGACATGCCGATTGGGGTCGAGCGTCAGCCGGCCGCGCACGATGACCTTCTGCTCTTCATCGCCGGCGGCACGCTCCTCCGGCGCCAGCGAGCGGCGCAAAATCGCCTTGATGCGCTCGGCCAGAAGGCGCTGGGAGAACGGCTTGGTGATGTAGTCGTCGGCGCCCAGATTAAGGCCTACAACCTCATCGACTTCGTCGTCTTTCGAGGTGAGGAAAATGACCGGCAGATTCGAGCTCTGACGCAGGCGGCGCAAGAGTTCCAGCCCGTCCATGCGCGGCATTTTGATGTCGAGAATCGCCAGGTCCGGCGGGCTGTCGATCAAGGCCGGCAGCGCCGCGGCGCCATCCGTAAACGTACGGATGTTATAGCCTTCATTTTCGAGGAACATTGAGACAGACGCGAGAATGTTCTCGTCGTCGTCCACCAGCACAATCGTCGCCACGCCTCGCCTTTCCCAGGCCGCTTCAAACTCGGCGCGACCATAAACCCGCCCGCGCGCCTGAGCCAATGGTCAAGCCGAACGCGTGTTTTCCGCCGTGGCGCGCCAAACGTGTTCACGCAGTCTTAAAGCCAAGCCGGCGAATATGTTCGACTATGCAAGGAGACGCTTGATGCGTGGCGAAGACATCCATTTTGAGGTGTTCGTAAAGCGCTCGCGCAAGGACGAGTGGAAACTGCTCGGCGCCTTCCCCGAAAAGGTTGCGGCGATGGAGGCTGCACAAAATGCGGTCGTGGCCAATCCGGCCGGGTCGGTGCGCGTCACCAAAGAGAAATTCAACGCGGAAAGCCGCGAGTTTCACGCCTTCACGATCTTTGAGCATGGGGCGGACAAATTCGCCGATGACGGCCGCGCCGACCGCACGAGCGCGCTGCCCTGCTCAGGTCCCGCCGACCTCGTCACCGCCCATGCGCGCCATACGATCGGGCGTGCGCTGAAAAACTGGCTCGACCGCAAATCCGCCACCGTTCTGGAGCTGTTGCACCGCGTCGACCTCGTCGAAGAGCTCGAAGCGACCGGCACCGAAATGCAGCACGCCGTGCAGAAGGTCGCCGTCGCGCAGGCCCAGTCGAGCGACAGCAACGTTCAGCATTTCGTCAAGCAAATCAATCAGCTGGTCCAGCAGGCGGTTGAAAAGCTCTACACCGAAGTGCGCGCGGATTCGTTCCCGACGCTGAAGAAAGGCGAACTCGCCGCCACGGTCGGCAAGATCGCAAAAAGCCCGGATCGCGAGCGCAAGCTGCGCGGTGCGGTCGCCGGCCGCCTGAAATCCTCCAAGGACTGGAAAGCCAAGTTCCAGCGCCTGCTCGACCTCGCCGATGAGGCCCACTCCATCAAGGACACGATGCCGTGGGCGATCAATGTGATCGGCGAGTTTATCGGCGAAGTTTCCGCCGTCTCTGCGGCGCGCCAGGTCTTGATGCAGACGCCGAATGATCTTGGCGACGAGCTGGACGCGCTGACGGATATTTTCTGCGCCTGCTCGCCTGCGACGGCGGCGCTCAGCGCGCCCGGCGAGCGCCTGGCCTGGTATTTCGGCGAGGACCTGTTCGGTGAAGCGCGCGCGACCTTCGCTGAGGCCATTCTCAAGGAATTGCGCGGTCCCAAGCGGCTGCGCCCGAGCAATCTGGAAAGCGAGCTGGAGCTGAACCGCACGCTCGCCGACCGGCTCGTCGTGAACAGCCGCGGCCTGATCGATCCGGCCAATATCGCGGAAGCCTTCGTGATGCGCTCCTCGCGCCTCTTGGAGCCGGAGGCCGTCGAAAAGCTGCTGGAGAGCGCGGAACATCCCGGCGAGGAGATCGAACGGCTCATCAGGCTGGAAGACCACATTGTCGGTGACGCCAATAAGCGCAAGCTCGCCAGCTACATCCGCGCGCAGTGCGGCACGCATGGCGCCGAAACTCATTTCCTGTTCGGATCGGACGCGCCCGTGCGCCGGTTGAGCGCGCTTTGCCGCCTGCGCA
>JAUIEH010000300.1 GCA_030428405.1 Alphaproteobacteria bacterium | reverse complement strand
TGTACGAACGCTGGGCATGATCGGCCCCATGTCCGCATTGAAAACGATTCTCATCGTCGATGATGACGACGATCTGCGCGAAGCGCTGGGCGAGCAGTTCGAGCTCTATGATGACGAGTTCAAAGTCGAACGCGCTTCGAGCGCGGGCGACGGCGTTCGTCACGCCAAGGACAATCGCGTCGATCTGATCATTCTCGACGTCGAGCTGCCGGACATGGACGGCAGGGAAGCGTGCAAGCTGATGCGCCGCTCCGGCGTGCGCGCCCCGATCGTTATGCTGACAGGGCAGACGACTGACGCGGACCAAGTGCTGGGCCTGGAGGCGGGCGCGAATGACTATGTCGCCAAGCCATTTAAGTTCCAGGTTTTGCTGGCGCGCGTGCGCGCGCATTTGCGCAGCCATGAGGCCAGCGAGGACGCCGTCTTCAAGATCGGCCCTTATGAATTCCGGCCCGCGATGAAGCTCTTGGTGACGTCGGAGGAAAAGAAGATCCGGCTGACCGAGAAGGAAACCAACATCCTGAAATATCTCTATCGCTCCGGTTCCAAAGCGGTCGGCCGCGACGAACTTCTGCATGAGGTGTGGGGCTACAATTCCGGCGTCACGACTCACACGCTGGAGACCCACGTCTATCGCCTGCGCCAGAAGATCGAACCCGACCCGTCCAATGCGCGCCTCTTGGTCACCGAAAGCGGCGGCTATCGGCTCGTTCCGTAACGGGCCGGAGGCCGCACGGCCATGCGCCTGATCGAAGCGACATTCCCGAGCAAACTCAGCGAACCGATTTCGACCGCCGTCGCGGCTGCGCAGCCCGAGCATCAGCGCATCGTTGCGGGCGGCGATGACCAGTGCGTACTGCGCGTGCTGTGCGAGCCGGGCGAAGCGCAGCGCGTTGTCGATGCGATCCAGGCGATATGCGGCGATACGGATGATTGGCGCGTCGTCGTGTTGCCCGTAGAGGCCACGGCGCCGCGCATCGAGGATAAGGAAGGCGAGGCGGAGCGCGCGAAACAGCGCACGACTGCGTTGCGCGAGGAGATTTATCAAGACGTCGCGGCCGGCGCGGGGGTGAATGCAGACTTCGTGGTGCTGACGGTTCTCTCCGCCATCGTCGCCGGCGTCGGCCTGATGGCGGACAATGTCGCCGCCGTCATCGGCGCCATGGTGATTGCGCCGCTGCTTGGTCCGGTGCTCGCTTTCTCATTCGCCGGCGCGCTTGGCGATTCCGCGCTGATGCGGCGCTCGGCGATCACCTCGCTTACGGGTCTTGGCCTGGGCATGGCGGCGGCGTTGTGCGTCGGTCTCGTTCTGCCGGTCGATCTGCAGAGCCGCGAACTTATGGCGCGCACGGATTACGGTCTCGACAGTTTCGCGCTGGCGCTCGCGTCCGGCGCTGCGGCTGCCTTGTCGATCGTGACGGGTGTTTCGAGCGCTCTCGTCGGCGTCATGGTCGCCGTCGCGCTCGCGCCGCCGGCGGTGGCGGCGGGACTGTTCCTGGGCTCAGGCCGGACCGATCTGGCGCTGGCCGCGGCGACATTGCTCGCGCTCAATGTCGTCAGCGTGATTTTCGCGGCGCAGGTCGTATTTGTCTGGAAGGGCGTGCGGCCGCGCACCTGGCTTGAGCGCAAATCGGCCGAACGCTCCGTGCGCATCAATATCGCCATCTGGGCAGCGTTGCTCGCAGCGCTCGCCGTCTTGGTGGTGTGGACGAACACGCTCGCGTAAGCCGAAGACCGCGCGCGCTCAGATCTTCATTTTCAGCGTGACCGGCACGTGATCTGACGGTTTTTCCCAGTCGCGACAGTCTTCGCGGATGCTGAGCGCCTTGCGACCGCCGGCGAGCGCGCCCTCGCGCAAAGCGGGCGAGACCCAGACATGGTCGAGCCTGCGTCCGCGATTGGATTTGCGCCAGTCGCGATTGCGGTAGCTCCACCACGTATAGATTTTCTCCGGCTCCGGAATGAGTTCGCGCATCGCATCCGTCAGGCCGCCGGCGTTCAGCGCGCCGATCAGCCCTTCGGTTTCCGGCGGGGTGTGGGAGACCACTTTCAGCAATTGCTTGTGGCTCCAGACGTCGTGTTCGTAGGGCGCGATGTTCAGGTCACCGACAATGACCGTCGGCGTCTTGGTGAGGCGCTTCTTGTCCTTGGCGAATTGAGCGCGCATGCGCTCCACGAAATCGAGCTTGTGCGCGAATTTCGGATTGAGATCGATGTCGGGTTCATCGCCGCCGGCCGGCACATAATAGTTATGGATTTCAACGCCTTTGACCTTAGCGCAGGCGACTCGCGCTTCTTCGTGGCGGCAATGGCCCGGCTCGTCGACCGGTTCGATCGGGTGCTTCGAGATGATGGCGACGCCGTGATAGCCCTTCTGCCCACGCACGACGGAGTGCTTGTAGCCGGCGTCGGTGAACACGCGCTCCGGAAACTCTGCCGCCTGACATTTGATTTCCTGCAGGCAAAGCACATCCGGCTTCGTCTCGCTCAAAAAGCGCGAGACTTGCGGCGCGCGCAGGCGCACGGAATTGATGTTCCAGGTCGAAATGGTAAGCGCGCCCATGCATCCCCCAGAGTGCGGCGTCAGAAAATATTATAGGTCGAGCCGACCAGGCCGATCGGCCAACGCCCCCTCATGAACAAAGAGAAGCGATGAGAAAAGGCGCGTTCGCTCGGCGCGTCATCCTCGAACTCATCTAATGAGTCGTCGAAATCGCCGTCCTCATCAGCGGCGATCAAGGCGTAAACCGCCGTCGCCGTCGTGTTCGTGAAATCCGCGATGGCGGTGTCGATCACGCGATGATCGTCGATCGCTTCCAGCCGGACCTGGGCGGCAAGCCCGTCGCGCGCGGTCTTCGTCGCGATGTCGATGACGAGGTCCATCACCACGCCGAGCGCGGTGGGACTGACCGCGCCGGCGGCTTCGTGGATAACGGCGTCGGCCGACATGGCTTCAGCGTTCCAGTGCTGATTTTCTTCCGACGAAGCCAGCGCCAGCTCCTCGGCTTCCGCCCAGCTCGTCACGATTGCGGGGGCTGCGTCCGGCTCGCCGATCACGTCGAGCAATGCATGCGCGAGATGTTTGTCGCGCACGTCCAAGGGCGTGCCGAGCCGCGAGAACAAATGCGCCTCGCTCAGCGCCTGAATAAACAGACGTACGCGCGCCAGGCGCGGCGCTTCTTCGAGTATGGCGGCGACGTCATGAGGGAGTGTGGTCATAGCGATGTTCTAAACGAAGCGACGCCCGGCCGAGAGGGGTTTCGGCCGGGCGTCTGAATAGCGCTTCGGTCAAGCGCGGACGCCGGGAGGGGATCAATCCGGCGTGGTCGCAAACCGAGCATCGACAGCGGGGGGACGACGCCGGCCCGGTCATGCGCGACCTGCATGTGTCACTAGAGCAACAAACCAAATTTTTTTCAAGCGAAAATGAGTCGCACCCATGAACGTGGCGATTCCGCAACGCTGGTAAGGGGTTATCCGCCGAGCGCCGTCAGCGCTCTCGCCATACGCGAGCGAATTTTTCAGGCGTCATTCGCCAGAAAGGACTATCGGTTGCGCCTGCGCGAGGGCCGCCGATCGTCTTCCAGCTCGAACAAATCGTCGTCGAAATCGCCGCCGCGCGTGAAGCCGCTCAGCGAGATTACGGTCTGCTGTCCGAGCGCGTCGAGCACGATCCACTCGCGCAATTCGAGCACCGGCGTTGCGAAGACGAGCGTCAGCTCGCCCTCCATTTCGCCTTCCGGGTCGCGCGCAGTGAGCGCGATTTCGCCTGGCTGGCGAGCGATGGAGACAATCTCCGCGTCGTCCTCGATCGCGATTTCGCGCTGCAGGAGATAGCGCAGCGGCGTCGAGCGCAGCGGCACGCGGTCGATGGTTTCCAGGTCGCGGTCCTGATGCGCGACCTCGCGGCCGTCCGCGACCACGATGGAGGGGTGGGGCGGGTCATATTCAAACCGCGCGCGGCCGGGCCGGTCGATAAAGAGATCGCCTTCCGCCATGGCGCCGTCCGGGCCGATCTGGACGAAGCGCGCCTGCACTTCGTCGATGCCGTTGAGATACTGATTGATGGCCTCAAGCGCGGCCTCGTCCGTCTCAAGCGCGGGGCC
>JAUIEH010000299.1 GCA_030428405.1 Alphaproteobacteria bacterium | reverse complement strand
CCCAGGCCGTCATCAGCGCCGTTTGACCTGCCGCGGCTGCAGCCTGTTTTTGCGCCAGCGACAATGCCGCGCCCGAAAAACCCAGACGGCGGCGTCCCAGCGCAATGGCGCCGGAGGACACGAGCGCCGCGCGCACGCCGCGCTCCTGCAGTATACGGATATCGCGCGCAATGGCGGCGAGGCGGGCTTTATGCGGCGCGCCGCTTTTCTCATCAACGATGAGCGCCGAGCCGACCTTGACGACGACCCGGCGCGCGTCTGCGAGCGGGGTGGTCATGGGTTCCAGGGCGCTTCGTCGGCTTCGGCCTGATCGGCGGCTTCATCATCTGCGCTCTGAAGACGCTTGAGTTCCGAAAGCTTGTGGCGCAGCTCATCAAGGCCGGCGCCAGAGACCCCGGAAATGGCGATGATGTCCTTCTCCGCGCCGACGACCTCGCGGAGTTCGCTCATCCGTGCTGCGACGGTTTCTTCGTCCAGCGCATCGATCTTGTTCAGCGCGATGAGCTCGCGCTTTTCGTCAAGCTCCGCGCCATAGGCGGAAAGCTCATTGCGCACTGTCACATAAGCCTCGGCGCAGTCGTCCTGCGTGCCGTCGAGCAGATGCACGAGCGCCGCGGTGCGCTCGATATGGCCGAGAAAACGATCGCCAATGCCGGCGCCTTCATGTGCGCCTTCGATCAGACCGGGAATGTCTGCGAGCACCAGACGCTCGCCTTCGCCCAGCTCGACGACGCCGAGATTGGGATGAAGCGTCGTGAACGGATAAGCCGCCGTCTTGGGGCGGGCGCGAGAGAGCGCTGCGAGCAGGGTGGACTTGCCCGCATTCGGCAAGCCGACCAAGCCGATATCGGCGATGAGCTTCAGGCGCAGCCATAGCGTCCGCTCCTCGCCCGGCTCGCCCGGATTGGCGTTGCGCGGCGCTTGGTTCACGGAGGATTTGAACCGCGCATTGCCCCAGCCGCCATTGCCGCCGCTGGCCAAAAGGACTCGCTGTCCGATCTCGGTCAGATCGGCGAGCAAGGTTTCCTTGTCCTCGTCGAGGATCTGCGTGCCGACCGGCACGCGCAAAGTGACGTCCTCGCCGCCCGCGCCGTGACGGTCCTTGCCCATGCCGTGCGTTCCGCGCTCGGCTTTGAAATGCTGCTGGTAGCGGAAATCGATGAGCGTGTTCAGGCCGTCGACGGCTTCGGCCCAGACGTCGCCGCCTTTGCCGCCGTCGCCGCCATTGGGGCCGCCGAACTCAATATATTTCTCCCGACGGAACGAGACGCAGCCGTTTCCGCCGGCGCCGGCCTTCACATAGACCTTGGCCTGATCGAGGAATTTCATGTCGTGAAGTTCAGCGTTCGCCGCGCAAGGTCAAGTGCGCCGGCGAAATTGAGCGCGAAGGAGATTTCCGGGAACGCAGCGCCGATTGCTGCGTTGCTTCTTCCACGCGGAGTTTGGAGAGGAGCATTCCCGTGATGTTGCGTTCGGTTGCAGCGATTGCGTCGTTTGCATTGCTTGTCGCTTGCGCATGGAATGGCGCGCCATACGCCGCCGTCCAAGCGCATCGGACCGATGAGATGCGCGCTGATATTGACGGCCTCAACCGTGTCGCTTCGCTCCTCGATGAAGTTTCCACCAATTATCTCGCCGCCGCCGATCGCGCAGCGGAAGCGGGCACGGCGGACGCGATGAGCCGTCTGGCCTGGTGTCGCGCTCAGCAGCGCGCGGAGCTGCAGGCCCGCATCACAGCGCTGGGCGGGGCGCCCGGCGCGGGCGAGCGCGCAAGCTGTCCCAACGCGGCGGCTTCCACGCGCATGATCGCGCGCGCGCCCGTCGACTCCGACGCCGGCGTTGAGATCGCGCGTCGCGGCGAGAGCTGCGTCATCAATGAGATCAACGCAACGCTCGCCGAATATATCGCGCCTGAGACCTCGGAATTGCTGCGCGATATCCGCAGCGCCGTGACCTCGGATGCACGCCATTGGCGCTCCTAGTCCGGCTCAGCACCCCTCAGCGGCGACGCCAAGCGCGCAAAGCGCCAGCGCCGGCAGAACCTCGCCGACAGCCTCGAAGAAATAGGGCTCGCCCGTCGCGAAATTCGCGTTCATGACGCCCGCGACCGCTAGACGCGTTTCCGGGAAATAGCGCACCAGCGCGTAAGCGCCGTTGGTTTCCCCGCCATGGGCGAAGCTGACGATGTCGCCCGCGTCGTCGCGCTCGACTTGCCAGCCGAAGGAATAGCCGGTCGGAACGCCGGCATTGCTCGTCGTCTCGGCGGTCAACAACGCTCTGGACGCGGGGCCAAGCCAATCGCCATCGAACGTCGCTGCGGTGAAGCGGACGAGGTCTTCGGCGGTGGAGAGCATGCCGCCGGAAGGATAATAGTCGCTGGAATCCCGCCAGATCGTATTGCGCGTCACGCCGTCGGGAAAGCGCGTGTAAAAGCGCGACCGTCGTTCGATGACATTGAGCGGATGATCGATGAGCGTGTCGGCAAGCCCCAGCGGGCCGGTCACGTCGCGCGCGACCGCCTCTGCGAACGACAGCTCGCTCGCCCGTTCCGCCGCGACGCCGAGCACGTTGAAGCCGATGCTCGTATAAAGATGCGCTTCGCCCGGCTGATGAACCAGCGGATCGCCGGCCGTGCGCGCCAGCGCCTCGGTCAGCGTCGGATAGAAATAGACATTGTTGGCGTCGAGATAGTCGCTGAAATCATATTGGCGGATGCCGGAGAGATGCGCCGCCATCAGGCGGGGCGTGACGGCGCCGCGCGTGGGCTCCGTCAGCTCAGGAACAAGCGTGCGGATATCGGCGTCGAGGTCGATCAGGTCTTGTTCGGCCAGACGCAGAACAAGCGCCGCCGTGATGGTCTTGGAGACGCTGCCGATGCGCAGGCGCGTCTGCGGCGTCATGGCGACGCCGGCTTCCAGATCGGCCACGCCGGCGACGCCGCTCCAGACAATCTCGCCGTCGACCGCGACCGCCGCCATAACGCCGGGCCCGCCGTCGCGCGCGATGATTTCGGCAAGCAGCGCGTCAGCCGGGGCGTTGAGCGCATCCTCTTGTGAGAGCGCGGGCGCGCAGGCGACGACGCATAGCGCGAGCGCAGCGCCGGCGAGGCGCCGTGAGGCGGGAAGATGGGACATGACCAACTCCGGTTTTCGTTTCGACCGGTCGTTGAAGGTTCACGTCGTGGCCGTCAGGTCGACCATATTCCTGTCCGGAAACGCGCAGGCGGACAGGTTCGCCTCTATCCGGACGCCGGTCCGGCGGCGTTTGCGCGGTAATCCTGCGGGCTTTGATCCTCGATCGCGCGGAAGGCCTCATAGAAACTCGAGCGCGCGCGAAAGCCGGACATCATCGCTATCGCTTCGATCGAGGTCTGCGCTTCGGCCGGGTCGGCGAGAAGCCGCTTCGCCTCGCCGATACGGAGCGCGTTGACATAGGCGCGGAAGCTCAGACCGCGCGCGCCGTTGAGATGCTCGGACAGACGCCGCGGCGCCACGCCGATCAATGCGGCGGCTTTTTGCAGCGACAGATCCGGATCGAGAAAGGCGCGGGCGTCCGCCATGGCGGCGTCAAGGCGCGCGCCGATATCGTCGCCCGGCGCGATCGCGCGGCGCGGCGCGGGTAAGGCGCGCAGGGTCTGCGAGCCGGCGAGCGCATAGGCGGAAAACGACAACAGGCCCAGCGCGCCGACAAGAGGCACGAGGTCGAAAGTCAGATTGCTTTGAGGCGCCGCCAGCCGCAGGAGCTGGGCTGCGTGCAACAGGCACACGCCGCCGAGAAACAGCGGCAGGAAGCGGTTCTCGCGCCGCTTGGCCCAGCCCGGCGGCAGGCTCGAACGCGCGCGCAGATAGATGATGAGCGCGCCCGCCGTGAACGCAATCTGGACGGCGATGACGAGCCGCATGTCGTCCGATGCGCCGATGCGCCCGCCATAAAAGGCGGCGCCGATCAGATAGAGCGCCGCCGGCGCGAACGGCCACCATGCGGCGGGGCGGGCGGACACGGAGACGCGCACATAGTCGAAGAAGAACGCCGAGGCGAGAATGGCGGCGACATCCATCGCGCCGCCAAGCGGTGCGCTGTATGCGAATAATCCAAGATCGAGCGCGACGAACAGCGCCAGCAGCGAGGAGATCAGGATCAGGAACGC
>JAUIEH010000298.1 GCA_030428405.1 Alphaproteobacteria bacterium | reverse complement strand
GCGCAGCCGCGATCCGAGCTGGGGCGTGCGCGATCTCGACGAAGTTCAGCGCGAAGCCGAAGCGCGCGATTTGCGACTACGCGAGGTCGTCGAGATGCCGGCCAATAATCTCTCGGTGATCTTCGAGCGCGCTTAATCTGCGCGCGCCAGCGCGGCGTCGACCGCCTCGATGAGGCGTTGTTCGCCATTCATGCGGGCAAGGCTGGCGAGCGCGGTCGTCACGCGGCCTTCACTGTCGAGCACGAGATAGGTCGGATACATCTCGACCGCATAACGCTCCGCCAACGCATGGTCGGGGTCGAGCACGGTCTCGAACGCGTAGCCGACTTCCGCGAAATAGGCTTCGAGCGACGGCCAGCGCCCGAAGCCGCCGGAATGGATGGCGAGAACTTCAACGCCCGGCGCGGCCTCATATTGCGCCCTGATGCGCTGCATGGCGGGCGCATCGTCATGACAGGCGGGGCACCACAGCCCCCAGAACTCAACGATGGTCGCATCCGCTGGGCGCGGATATTCAACGCCGTCCGTCTCATCGACGAAACGCGGCGCCTCCTCGCCCATCAAGGCGTAATTTTCATAGCGCGGACCGCGGCCGAGCGCGTCCATCGCCGCATCGCAGGCGCAAAGCCCGCTCAACAGCATAAGGATGATTGCGCGCCCGGCCGTCGGCATGGCGCTTAGACGCGCTCGAACAGGCCGGCTGCGCCCATGCCGCCGCCAATGCACATCGTCACCACGCCGCGCTTGACGTCGCGGCGCTTCATTTCGAGCAGGAGCGTGCCGGCGCAGCGCGCGCCGGTCATGCCGAACGGATGGCCGATGGCGATCGAGCCGCCATTGACATTGTATTTGTCCGGATCAATGCCGAGCTCGTCGCGGCAATAGAGGCACTGGCTGGCGAAGGCTTCGTTGAGCTCCCACAGATCGATGTCGTCGACCTTGAGACCCGCGCGCTTGAGCAGATTAGGCACGGCCTTGACCGGACCGATGCCCATTTCGTCCGGTTCGACGCCGCCAACCGCGAAGCCTTTGAACACGCCGAGAATTTCCAGGCCGCGATCTTCGGCCGTCTTGCGGTCCATGACGACCAGAGCGGCGGCGCCGTCAGCGAGCTGGGAGGCGTTGCCGGCCGTGATAAATTCGCCTTGCTCGACTTTTTGGCCGCCAGCAAAGACGGGCGCGAGGCCCTGCAGCGCCTCAAGTGTTGTAGACGGACGGTTGCATTCGTCGCGCTCGACGACATAGTCCTCCATCGAGATTTGCTTGGTCTCTTTGTCGAATTTCGCCCATTTGGTCTGCATCGGGACGATTTCTTCGGCCATCTTGCCGGAGTTCTGGAAGTCGGCGGTGAGCTGCTGGCTGCGCAGCGCGTATTCGTCCTGGGCCTCGCGCGAGACGTTATAGCGCTTGGCGACGATTTCCGCGGTCTCGATCATCGTCATCCAGATGGCGGGATAGCGCTCATAAAGGGTCGGCTCGACATAATGGGTCGTGTTCATTGACGGCTGGCCCTTATCGCCGCCGCCGGCCGTCACCAGCGAAATCGACTCCACGCCGCCGGCGACCTGCACATCCGAGCAGCCCGACATGATCTGCGTCGCCGCGACTGCGATCGATTGCAGGCCGGAGGAGCAATAGCGGTTGATGACCGTACCGGAGGTCGTCACCGGGCAGCCCGCGAGCAGAGCGGCGTTGCGGCCGATATTGTGGCCCGTGGCGCCTTCGGGATGGCCGCAGCCGAGCACGACGTCTTCGACGTCTCCAGGCGCGATGCCCGCGCGCTCGATGGCGTGCTTGACGGCGTGCGCGGACATGGTCGCGCCATGGGTGGCGTTGAAGCCGCCGCGAACGGCTTTGGCGAGCCCGGTTCGGGCGTAGGACACAATCACGGCTTCGCGCATGGAAAGACCTCAGCTTTGTCGATGGGCTGGCGCGGAAATGCGCCTTGCCGCGACCTTAGCGAGGCGGGCGCGAGCCGGCCAGACTTGGGCGGAGACTATTGGGCGGCGCATCTTGGGTGGTGAGTGTAAGCCGGCGCGCCAGCGCGGGCGGGCGAAAGCCGCTTTTGCTAACCAACCCTTAACCGGGCTCAGGCTCTGTGGCGCGATGCGCGCTTTGTTCGCCTCCGCCGCGATTGCGACCGCTTGCGTCTGGGCTTCGCCGGTCCAGGCGGATATTCGCGACGTCGCGGTCGCCGCAGCGGCCGATCGCGCCCTGATCGCTTTGGCGCTCGATGCGGCGCCGAGCGCGGCCGCATCCGCGCCGATCGCAGATGGCTTCATGATCGATCTCAGTGGCGTCGAGCTGGTCGAGGGCGTGTGGGAGCCCTATGACGCGCGTCTTGTCCGCCGCATTGAAATGCGCCCGCGCGATGGCGGCGCGGCGCTCGCCGTGTTCACTCAGATCGAAGTGCTTTCGGCGCGTGCGCGCATTGAAGGACATTCTGTCGTCGTCGATCTGCGCCTAGCCGAGAATATCGGAGCGGGCGCTGCGGCGCCGCCGCGCGTTGCGGCCGCCCCGGTCGCGGCGCCGGCCGCTGACGAAGACGATGCCGGCGATGAGGCCGCAGACGAGGCCGAGGTCGCGCATGCGGATGAGGCTGACGGCCACGACGAGGCGGACGAAGCAGACGCGATCGACGCCGCCGTGCTGGCGGAAAACGAACATGGCCCAACCGCAGCCGAAGAGGGCGAGCACGACGGCGCGCATGATGCTTCAGACGCGCATGGCGACGCCGAGGCGGAGGATGGCGATGACCATGAAGCAGCCGGCGGCTCGTTCGGCGGTCCGGCGGTGATCGGCCCGACCGCTGAGGAGGCCGCGACTTCAGCGGCTCACGCCGGCGCGCCTGACGCCGCCGATGAAGATGGCGGCGCACCCGCAGAGGAAGCGCCTGTCGGCGGCGAGGCTGCACATCTCCTGGCGGCGCATCTGTTGGCGGAAGACTGCGAGAACGCCGAGATCGCAGCGCGCGAAGACGCCTGGGACCTCGCCGCGCTGGGCGTGTACGGAGCGTGCCTAGCGCGGATGGGCGAAACCGAGCGCGCAAGCGAGGTCTATGAGCGCCTCGCCACGTTCACGCCGACGGACCCGGAGGTGAGCCTCGGCCGCGGCGCGCTCGCCCAGGACGCCGGCGAGCTTGGCGCTGCGCGCGAATTCTATGAATCCGCGCTCGCTCATTCAGCGACCGATGCGATCGCAGCGCGCAGCCGCGCATTTCTGGCGACGCTCGACTACTAAGTTTCATCAGAGGCCCGCGACGTGAATCGCGACGCTGCGCCGATGCGGGCCGTCGCGATGCTCTGCGACATAAATCGCCTGCCATGTGCCCAGCATCAGCGCGGCGTTGGACACGGGAACGCTGAGCGAAACGCCCGTGAGCGCGCTCTTGATATGGGCGGGCATGTCGTCAGGACCTTCCGCGTCGTGGCGATACGGCGCATCGCGCGGCGCCAGGCTGTCGAGCGCATCGACGAGATCGGCGCGCACGTCAGGGTCGGCGTTTTCCTGGATGATCAGCGAGGCGGAGGTGTGCCGGATGAACAGCGTGGCGAGCCCCTCGCTGACGCCGGAGGCCGCGATGAAAGCCGCAACATCGCTGGTGATATCGGTTAGCGAACGCGGCCGGGTTTGTGCGACGATTTCACCGACTTTCACGATTGGGCCAGAGGCGAGATTGTTGCTCATGAATATCGCTGCAGCATGACCGAGCCCGCGCCGTCAAGCGATCCCGTATTTGTCGCCATCGACGCAGACGGCGCCGGGGCGCAGGCGCGCCCGCGCGTCCTGGCGTGCGCCGCTGCCGCCGCAGGCGTTCGGACATTCGCCGCCGACGCTCTGGACGACATTGCGGAGGCGCTCGGCGAGGCGCGCGCGTTTTCGCGCGATGCGTTGACGGAGCAATTCTGGCTCGACGAGTTATTTGGCGCGCAAGGGCGCGCCGCGCCCGTTATCAGCGACTGGATGCTGGCGCTGGCGCCCTTCGGCGTGGCGCGCAATCTCGCCGCCATCGTGCGCAACGCAACGCGGTCGGATGAATTTCTGCGCGACGCGCCACTGGACGCAGCCGCGCGCGCAGCGCATATGCGCGCGGTGTACGAATTAGCGCGGACAAGAGCGACATGACGACGCCGAGCGAGTTTTCAATGGAGATGC
>JAUIEH010000297.1 GCA_030428405.1 Alphaproteobacteria bacterium | reverse complement strand
GACATCGCCGGTCAGCGCCAAAGCGAAGGCGACGCCGGCGGCGACGCCTCTCACGGCCGTGACGACGGGCAGAGGCAGGTCGCGGATGCGCGTGATCAGCGGGTTGTAGTGGCTTTCCAGCGCGGCGCCGATATCGCGGTCGGGCTGCAGCATCTCAACCGATCCGTCAGCGAGATTGGCGCCGGAGGAAAAGGATTTGCCGGCGCCGCAGAGAATGACTGCGCGCGCCTCCGCCCCGGCCCGGTCGAGCGCGTCGATGAGCTCCTCCACCATGGCGATCGACAAAGCGTTCAGCGTCGCGGGATCGTTCATCCGGATCGTGGCGACATTATCGGCGATTTCGTAGTCGATGCAGGTGTACTCGGCGGCCACGCGGCTCTCCCTTGCGCTTTCAGCCATTGTGCGGGCTTGGGCCGGGGAGGCAATCCCGGCGACGCGCGAAATCAGAGGACCGGCGCGACTTCGCGCCGCGACGTGCTATGTAGCCTTTGGGCAGGTTTCGTCTGGAACCGTCAGGCGCGAGCGCCGTTCGCGCCATAATTCCGTATCATGACGTTTCGCGTGAACGTCGCAAGTCTTCTCGCCGCGGAGCTTTGATGTCGATTACGTTCACAGGATTTGCCGGCGTGAAGCTGAACGCGGATCGGGCGGGCTCGCCGGACGACCCGCCAGTGCTTTTGATCCACCCGCCCGGACGGTCGCGCAAAATGTGGACGGCGGCTGCGCGCCAGCTCGCCGAAGCCGGCCGCTATGTCGTCAATCTGAGCCTGCGCGGACATGACGACAGCGAGTGGCCGAAAGACCAGCGCTACGGCTTTGACGCCCATGTCGAGGATATCCGCGCGGTTCTGGGGCAGCTGCCCGCGCGCCCGGCGATTGTCGCGCGCGGGCTCAGCGCGTGGATTGCGTTGGCCGCGCTTGAGGATGACGGCGCCAATCTGGCGACAGGGCTTGCGCTCGCCGATCCGCCTGAGGCGCTCAGCGTTCAAGCCGGCGAAGCCGCCATGGCGCAGGCGATTGAGCGCGCGGAAGAGGCGGACGCCTGCGATTCCGCCCTGCGCGATGTGTTCGATGTGGCGGGGGCGGCGGCGCGCATGGCGGCGGCGTCGGAACCTCCGCCTTTGCCCGTCCTGATCGTTGTCAGCGCTTCAGTGACGAACGGAGAGGAGGCGCGCCTGCCTGCGGCGGCGTCCTATCCGCCATTCGCCGAAATCGCAGTAATCACCGATCACGGACGCTTCGCGGATGTCGAGCGCGCCGATGAGTTCAGCGGCGTTCTGGTCGATTTTCTCGAGCGCGACGTCCCGCGCGCGCCGCCGGAATTTCGCTCAGGCGCGGACGCCCGCACATTGCGCGATGCGCTCGGCTGTTTCGCGACCGGCGTCACGGTGGTGACGGCGATGAGCGAGGATGGCGAGCCCGCCGGTCTGACCGTCAATTCGTTTACGTCGGTTTCGCTCGATCCGCCGCTTCTGCTCGTATGCATTTCCGAGACGGCGGGCAGTTTCGACTTGCTCAAGCGCACGTCCCATTTCGCGGTCAATGTGCTGCATATCGGCCAGCAGCCGACATCGCACCGCTTCGCCACGTCGGAAGAGGACCGCTTCGCGGGCGCGCCATGGGAGCAGGGCGCATCCGGCGCGCCCATTCTGACAAATGCTCTGGCCACGTTTGAATGCGCGCGCCATGCCTGTCACACAGGCGGCGACCACATCATACTGGTCGGCGCAGTTGAGCGCGCGCGCTTTGAGCCGCAGCGCGATCCCTTGCTCTATTTTCGCGGTAAATATCGCCGCCTGCATTTCACCTGAACAGGGTGCGAGCGCTTATCCGCCGGCCTGATTGCGCTTGAGCAATTGCGAGACGTCGCGCGCATACATCCGGCCGACGCGGACCTGCGCCTCATTCTGCATATGCAGTACACGGAAGCCTGACGGCGTCACGTGCGAGCGCACGATGCGCGTGATGTTCACGATCGATGACCGGTGCACGCGCATGAACATTTCCGGGTCCAGACGCTTTTCCAGATTCTGCATCGTTTCGCGCAGGATGAGCGCACGCGCGTCCGTGTGGAAGCGCACATAGTCGCGATCGGCTTCGATCCATTCAATGTCGGATTGAGGCACGCGCACGAGCCGCCCCTGATGCTTGATCCAGAAATCGCGATATTTGGACCGCGCGTCCTGACCCGCGCGCGCCGTGCGAAGCTGATTGACGGTTTCTTCGAGGGAGGCGGCGCGCTCGGCCGAGCCGCGCTCGTTCATGCGCCGGCGCAGGCGCTCCAGCGTTTCTGCAAGCCGCGGCCGCTCGATCGGTTTGAGCACATAATCGATGGCGCGCGCATCGAAGGCGCGCAGGGCGAACTCGTCATAAGCGGTGACGAATACGATTTCGGGTCCGTTTTCGTCGAGAAACGGGCTGACGACGTCGAAGCCGTCTATTTCAGGCATGTCGATATCGACGAAAACGACATCGGGCTGCTGCTTGGCGATGGATTCAAGAGCAGCATCGCCGTCAGAGCACCGATCGATAATCGATATGTCGCGATGCTCAGCAAGCAGAGCGCCGAGCCGGCGCAGGGCGTGCGGCTCGTCGTCAACGATGATGGCGCGGATTTCAGTGCTCTCCGTCATCAACCGCATTCTCCGCCTTCTCGAGAGGCAAGCGTATGGTCGCGCAAAACCCGCCATCCGTAGTCGGCATTGTCTGCAGGCTCGCGCGCCCGCCATACATGACGCGCAAGCGCTCGCGCGTATTGCGCAGGCCGACGCCGTCCTCGGACGGTTCGACTATATCAGCCTGCGGGCGCGGTTCGAATGGGGAGTTGCGCACTTCCAGATGCAAAACATCGCTGTCAGATCGCGCATGCAACGCAACCACGCCGCCGCGCAGCCAGCGCGAAATGCCGTGTTTGACCGCGTTCTCTATGAGCGGCTGCAACAACAGACCCGGCACATAGGCCGTGCTCAGACCGCTCTCGACATCGAGCTCCGTGCGCAGACGCTCGCCGAAACGCGCTTGTTCGATGGAGATATACAAACGCAACGCCTCTAATTCGTTCGACAGCGTGACCTTGTGCACGACGTCGTTTTCCAGACTAAAGCGCAAAAACCGCGACAAGCTCAACAACATCGCTTCGGCGTCTTCATTGCGCTTCTCGCCGACAAGCGTGGTGATCGCGCTCAGCGAGTTGAACAGAAAATGCGGATTAAGCTGGAAACGAAGCATTTTCAGCTGCGCGAGCGTCGCGGCCGCTTCATAGCGCTCAAGATTGACGCTGCGATCGCGTGAGGCGAGCTGCTCGACGAAGAGGAAATAGACGACGCCGAACGCCAGATTGAGGCTGGCGGTCTGGTAAAAAATCCAGCGCAGAGCCTGCAGCATGTCCTGTTGCAATTGCCAGACGCCGACGCGCTGAACCGTGGTTGAGTTGGTGTCGAACAGCGCGCGCAAGATCGGTTGCAAGCCCTCGCTGTCGACGACGATCGCGCCCACCCAGAACGCGCCCACCAGCGCGCCGCCAATGACGCTGACGCCGGCCAGAAGCCAGATCATTTTCGACAGCCCCTGAAGGCGCACATTGCGCACGACCAGGCGAATGACGAACCAGGTCGCGGGCGTCGCCAGCAGCCCCGCGAAAAAGCTCGCCGAAAGCGCGTTCATGCCGTGGGCGGCGACCGCGAGCACCAGCTGAGCGGCGACGATGGTGGCGGTGAAAATCGCGAATGTGGTCCAGAAAACGCGGCGTTCTCCGACCGGCGGCCAGGCCTGGTCCGGCAACTCGCCGGACAAAGGATCAGCGCGCGTTTCGGGCCCCGCCGAAATCGCCTGAATCGTATCCGCCGCCGCCTCGCTCATCGCGCCATCCTAGCCGAGCCCCAAACACCGACCCTTATCGAAGCGCAACCATTTGTCGACGTTCGCCGGCACAGAGACAAATCGGCAGCTTTTTTGCGATAGGCACAAGAGCGCGTGTCTTCTTGGCACGCGAGGGAGTTCCTATGCACTTCGTCGTTTTGATCGTAGCGCTGGTGCTGCTCGCCCTTGTGACGGGCGTTTTACGCGCCGTGCCGCGCGGCGGCCTGATCGGCTCTGCGGCGGCGTTTCTGGCGGGGCTCGTCGTCGTCGCGGCGGGCATCAAGACGGCGGCGCATGTTTTC
>JAUIEH010000296.1 GCA_030428405.1 Alphaproteobacteria bacterium | reverse complement strand
ACGGCAAGTTTCGCGGCGGACGGGGCGGCAGCGAACCGATGATCAATCCCGCGACCGCCCAGCCGATCGCGGAATTGCCGCACGCCTGCGAGCAGGACCTTGATGAAGCGCTCGCCGCGGCGGCGCGCGCGTTTCCCGAATGGAGCGCGACGCCGGCCAATGAGCGCGCAAAGATTCTCAAGCGCGCCGCCGAACTCGTGCGCGAGCGCATCGACGCCATCGCTGAGACGCTGACGCTGGAGCAGGGCAAGCCGGTGGCCGAGTCGAAGGGCGAAGTGCTCTACGCCGCCGACGTTATTGAGTGGTATGCGGAAGAAGCAAAGCGCGCTTATGGCCGCGTCATTCCCAGCCGCTTTCCCGGGCAGAAAAACATCGTGCAGCTCGAACCCGTCGGGGTCGTTGCGGCGTTCACCCCCTGGAACTTTCCCGCATTGACGCCGGCGCGCAAAATCGGCGGCGCGCTCGCGGCCGGTTGCACGCTGATCCTGAAGGCGGCGGAGGAAACGCCGGGAACGGCGGTCGAGCTTATCCGCGCGGTTCATGACGCGGGCGCGCCGGCGGGCGTGGTCAATCTCGTCTTTGGCGAGCCCGCCAAGGTTTCCAGCCATCTCATCGCCTCGCCCATCGTGCGAAAGGTCTCGTTCACGGGCTCGGTTCCGATCGGCAAGCAGCTCGTGCGCATGTGCGCCGACGACATGAAGCGCACCACGATGGAGCTTGGCGGTCACGCGCCGGTCGTCGTTTGTGCGGATACGGATGTTGAAAGCGTCGCCAAGATGGTCGCCGCCGGCAAATACCGCAATGCCGGCCAGGTCTGCATCGCGCCGACGCGGTTTTACGTCGAAGAGGGCGCTTATGACGCATTCGTCGATGCATTCTCCGGCGTGGCGAAATCACAAAAGCTGGGCGCGGGCCTTGAAGACGGCGTGACCATGGGGCCGCTCGCCAATGCGCGCCGCGTGGACGCGATGGAGCGTTTCGTCGATGACGCCAAACAGCGCGGCGCGGAGGTGCCCGTCGGCGGCAAACGCTGGGGCAATGAGGGCTATTTCTACGAACCGACCGTTGTCATCGAGCCGCCCGACGACAGTCTTCTGATGACGGAAGAACCGTTCGGGCCGGTCGCGCCCATCGTCCGGTTCAAGTCGGTCGAGGAAGTGCTCGAGCGCGCCAACAGCTTGCCATTCGGACTTGCGGCCTACGCCTTCACCGGCTCGAACGCGACTGCGTCCAAACTCGCCAATGGTTTGAAAGCGGGCATGGTCGGCATGAACTCGCTCGCGGTCTCCAACCCCGAAACGCCCTTTGGCGGCGTGCGCGACAGCGGTCACGGCCAGGAAGGCGGACTGGAGGGGCTGCAGGCCTATTTCGACATGAAAATGATCGCTCACGTATGAGCGTGGCTGAGGGGAACGCGCGACGCGGCGGCGATATCGCGCCCGGCGATCTGGATGCTGCGATCAAAAGCGCGCGCGAGCGTGCGCTGGCTTCCGGCGCATTGATCCCGGTGACGGTGGAGGCGCAGACCGTCGAAGACGCCGGCATTGCGTTTCGCGTGGAGTGGATGTCGTCGCTGGCGATGAAGGACCTCGCCGCGAAAATCCCGCGCGCAGGCGACAAGCCCAAATCGACCAATCCGTTTCTACCGTATGAAGAAGACCTCTTTGTCGCGGAGCTCTCGGACGACTATGTCGCGATCCTGAACAAATTCCCGGCTTTCCCCGGCCACATCTTGATGATCACGCGCGGCTTCGCGGAACAACAAGCCCCGCTCGGGCCGGCGGACTTTCACGCCTGCGCCGTGGCGATGGCCGGACTCGACGGGCTCATGTTTTTCAACGCCGGCTCTGATGCAGGCGCGAGCCAGCGTCACCGGCATTTCCAGATCATTGGCGGCCTCGTCCCGCCGATCGCCGCCGTTCTGCCGAGCGACAGGGCCTTTGGCGAATGCGTCAGCGTGCCCGCTCTGCCGTTCCGCCACGCCTTCGCGCGGCTCGACGCCGGCCTGTTCGCGCGCCCCGATGCCGCCGCCGACATGCTCGCGCGCGTGGTCGGAGCGTGTCTCGACCGGCTCGGCCTGCACGCTCATGATGGCGCGCTGGCGCCTTACAATATTTCCGCGACGCGCGACTGGGTGCTGGTCGTACCGCGCACGCAAGAGGCGCCGGAAGCCATGTCATTGAGCGCGCTAAGCTATTCCGGCGTAATTGGTCTGCGCCAACCCGAGCAGATCGACGTGGCGCGCCGCATCGGCCCGATGCAGCTGCTGATCGAAGGCGCGCAGCAACGCTGAGCACAGGCGAAATGCGCGATGTCGCAAACGCCTATGTAGATGTCGGAATGCTCCCTGTCGGCGCGCCGCATCTGGCACGATCCTGACCTTCGACGCGCCCGCGCTCAACGGTGGAAAATCAAGAAGGGCGCGCCTTGGGAGGAAAGCATGGACGCGCAGTCGCGCGGCATGCGCAGCCGGGCGGATAAGCCATGACGATCGAAATCACGACATTCGCGCCGTTTGGCTGCCGGATCAAAGGCGTGGATTTCTCAGCGCCTTTGTCCGTGGACGTTAAATCCGCCATCCGACAGGCCTGGGTCGATAACGGCATAGCCGTCATTGAGGACTGTCCGAGCGATGAGGCGCATCTCGATCTCAGCCGGTGCTTCGGCGAGCCGCAGCCGGCCGCGACCGCCAAGCTGAACCTCAAAAGCAATCCCTACATCATGGCGCTGAACCAGGATGAGAACACCCCGGTGAATCTGTTCGAGGTCGATGGCGAACAGCGCACCGGCTGGCTCGGCTGGCACTGGGATCAGGCGTTCATGCCCGAGATCGTGCGCGGCGCTGTCCTGCGCGCGCTCGAACCTGCGAAAATCGGCGGCGAGACCGGCTTCATCCATGGCGGCGACGCCTACGACCGGCTGTCGCCTGCGATGAAGGAGCGCATAGACGGGCTCGACATCGTCTATCACTTCAACGGCGCGCAGGAACGAAACCGCTTCGGCTATCCCAAGTCGTTGAAGCTGGTCGAGCGCGACGCCAATCAGGCCGCCTCGATCGAACAATACATGAATGATTTTCCGCCGGTCGTGCATCCCCTGGTCATCACCCAACCGGAATCAGGCCGCCGCGTGCTCAAGCTCTCGCCCATGCATGTGCAATATGTGCTCGGCTGGGAGCGTGCGGCGAGCGATGAGCTGCTTGAAGAACTCGCCGAGCATCTCGTCGATGAGCGCTACGCCTATTTCCATTCGTGGACGAAGAATGACGCCGTGGCGTGGGACAACTGGTCGGTCATACACAGCGCCAAAGGCGTGCCGCCCGGCGTCATCCGCCGCGCACAGCGCACAACGATCATGGGCGATTACAAGCTGGGCCGGTATCTCGATGAAGGCCTCGCGCTCGACGATCACGCAGAACGCCTGGTCGACTGAGCAATGCGACGTGCAAATGTCTTTGTGAGGAGAGAAACCCCATGAAAACGAACTCGCTCGGCGCGTTCGGCGTGGAGGTCACCGGCGCTGATTTGCGTGCGCCGATGAGTGCCGACGAGGCGCGCGCTCTTGTCGATCTGGTGGTGGAGAACCACGTGGCCGTCTTTCGCGGCCAGCATCTCAGCAAAGCGGAATATGACCGCTTCGGGCGCAATTTCGGCACGCCGATCGATTTCTTTTTCACGACCGATCTTGATGAGGAATTTCCCGCCATCATCAAGATTTCCAACGCGCCCGCGCTCGATGCGGGCCGGCGCAATGGCGCGGCCTTTTGGCATACGGACGGCTCTTACGAGCATTTGCCTGCGAGCTTCACCATGTTGCTTGGACTGGAAGCGCCCGCGCAAGGCGGCGAGACCAGTTTCGTCAGCCTCGCGTCGGCGTTCGAGACTTTGTCGGTGGACGAACAACAACGCTTCGCCGCGCTGCAGGCGCGCCACAAGCTCATGGGCGGAAAGCGCGGACCGGGCGAAACCCCGCTCGCGCCCGATATCGACAAATCGGATCGCGACGACGGCATCCGCGCCAAAAAGCGCGCGGCGGAACAGCCCGTGCACCCGCTCGTCATCACCCATCCCATTTCCGGACGAAAATCGTTTTACGGCGTCGCCGGCTCGCCCTTCGCCATAGAGGGCATGGACGAGGATGAGGGCGAGCGCGTGCTCGACCAGATCAAAACGCATGTCACGCAGGACCAGTTTCTGATTACGCC
>JAUIEH010000295.1 GCA_030428405.1 Alphaproteobacteria bacterium | reverse complement strand
CGCCGACAATGGCGACAAGCTTCGCGCGGCCGTAGCGGCCTATGCGGCGGAGACGACGCCCGAGCTTGCGGCCTGGATAGAAGATGAAGTCGCGTTTCCGCGCACCATGGTCGACGCCATCACTCCGACAACGGATGAGTGCTTGCGTATGACGGTGCGCGAAACAATCGGCGCTGTCGACGCATGGCCAGTGCAGCGCGAGTTCTTTTCAAGCTGGATTATCGAAAACGACGTCAAGACGCCATTCCCTGATCTGGAATCCGTCGGAGCGCGCATCACCGCCGATGTGGACGCGCACGCTCAAGCCAAACTCCGCTTGCTGAACGGCGCTCATTCAAGTCTTGCTTATCTTGGCCTCGCGCGCGGCCGATCCACGGTCGCCGAAGCGATGCGCGATCCCGTCATCGCGCGCTTTATACGTCGGCTGATGAAGGAGGAACTCGCCGTCAGCATCTCGCCGCCGCAGGGCCTCGATATCGATGCCTATGCCGAAAAGTTGATCGCCCGTTTCGAGAATCCCGCCATCGCACACGCCACCGCACAGATTGCGATGGACGGCAGCCAAAAACTTCCTGTTCGCCTCATCGGCGCCATTGCGGACAATCTCGCACACGGCCGCCCTATCGCGCTGATGGCGACAGGTGTCGCCGCCTGGATGCGTCACATCAGACGGAGCGCGCGCGACGTTCGGCCCATCGACGACCCTAAGGCTAAGCTGTTGAACGATATTGGTCTTCAATGCCGCGACGACGCAAAACATGACGTCGCGCTCATCCTCGCGCGCTCGAAAATCTTGCCCGCCCTGCTTGCCGACGCGCCCCCGGTTCTTGCTGCGCTTGAGGACGGCTATGCTCGCGTGATGGCGTTGGAAGCCAAAACCGCCAGCGCCGTTTAGCGCGTTCAGCACGTCTCGAAAGTTCGAGGAGGAACAATTGCGACACGACAGAATGGCCGTCTTATCCGCGATGATGGATCAGGGCGTCATCCCCGTTTTCTACAATCCCGATTTCGAGACCTGCCGCGCCGTCATACAGGCGTGTTCGGACGCCGGCGCGAAATGCATCGAGTTCACAAATCGCGGCGAGTTCGCCGCCGATCTGTTTCTACAGCTCGCCCGCCATTTCGCCAAAGCCGATCCGAGCGTCATCATGGGCGTTGGCTCCATCGTCGATGCTCCGACTGCAGGGCTCTATATCGCGAACGGCGCCAGGTTTGTCGTGGGCCCCGTTCTGAACGCCGATGTCGCCAGGGTCTGCAACCGTCGCAAAGTGCCCTATTCGCCCGGCTGCGGAACGGCGAGCGAGATTTCCGAAGCCGAAGAGCTCGGCGTTGAAATCGTCAAGATTTTTCCCGGCTCATCCGTCGGCGGACCTTCATTCGTCAAGGCCGTGCTCGGCCCGATGCCGTGGTCGCGCATCATGCCGACCGGCGGCGTCGATCCAACCGAAGACTCGCTGCGCGCCTGGTTCGCCGCCGGCATCGTCGCAGCCGGCATCGGCTCAAAATTGATTACGAAAGAACTGCTCGCCGCAAAGGATTGGGACGGCGTTGAAACGGCCGTGGGCGAAGCGTTGGCGTTGGTGAATAAGATCCGCGGGGAGGATAATGGCTGACCAGATACTCAATATTCGCAAGGCGCAAGACTGCCGCTGGGACGTTGCATCCTTCGGCGAAGTGATGCTGCGCTTTGACCCCGGCTTCGGCCGCGTGCGCAATGCCCGAAGCTTTCAGGTCTGGGAAGGCGGCGGCGAATATAATGTCGCGCGCGCAGCCAGAAAGTGCTGGGGCAAACGCTCCACCGCGGTCACGGCGCTGCCGAAAAACGATCTTGGCTGGCTGGTTGAGGACCTCATCCTCCAAGGCGGCGTCGATCCCTCGCATATTGTCTGGCGCGATTTTGACGGTCTGGGCCGCGCAACCCGCGTTGGTCTCAACTTCACGGAGAAAGGCTTTGGCATCCGGCCCGCTCGTGGTTGTTCCGACCGCGGACACTCGGCCGCCTCACAAATACGGCCCGGCGAAGTGAACTGGGAGCGCCTCTTCGGCGATGAAGGCGTGCGCTGGTTCCATACCGGGGGCATTTTCGCGGCGCTGGCCACCAACACCGCCGAAGCCGTCATCGAGGCCGTCGAGGCTGCGCGCAAGCATGGCGTGATCGTCTCCTACGACCTCAACTACCGCGCTTCCTTGTGGAAGAGCCAGGGCGGCAAGGACGGCGCACAATCCGTGAACCGAAAAATAGCCGAACATGTCGACGTGATGATCGGCAATGAGGAAGATTTCACCGCCTGCCTGGGCTTCGAGGTCGAAGGTCTCGACGAGCACATCACCTCCATCAACCCCGCTAATTTCAAGAAGATGATCAAGCGCGCGGTCGAGGAGTTTCCCAATTTCAAAGTGGCCGCCACGACCTTGCGCAACGCTAAGACGGCGAGCGTGAATGACTGGGGCGCGATCGTTTACGCCGGCGGCGAGTTTTACGAGTCGATGATGCGCGAGGATCTCGAAATCTATGACCGCGTCGGCGGCGGCGACGGCTTCGCCTCCGGGCTGATCTACGCATTTCTCGAGGACAAGGGCCCGCAAGCCGCCGTCGATTACGGCGCAGCGCATGGCGCGCTCGCAATGACGACGCCGGGCGACACATCCATGGTCAATGTCGCGGAGGTAGAAGCCGCCATGAAAGGCAAAGGCGCGCGCGTTATTCGTTAGAGTACTGAATAATCCATCAAACGCCTGGGAGGAGCGCGCCGATGACTGAACCCGCCAAGAAGGCGAAATCACGCCTTGAGGTCGACCGCCGCACCCTGCTCATCAGCGCGGGCGCGGCTGCAGCAGTTGCTGGAACAGCACAGGCGCAATCCGGCGAGCCAATATTGCAGACAAGCAACGGACCCGTGCGGGGTCGCCGAACAGACGGCGTCAATGCGTTTCTCGGCGTGCGCTACGGCGCCGATACGGGCGCGCGACGCTTTCGTCCGCCCGTTGCGCCCGCCGCGTGGAGCGAGCCCGCCAACGCTTTTGAGTATGGCGCGTCATGTCCTCAGCGCAATACGCGCGAAACTCATCAGAGTGAGGACTGCCTCTTCCTGAATGTCTGGACGCCGGGCCTGAATGACGGCGGCGCACGCCCGGTCATGGTCTATTTTCACGGCGGCGCCTATTCGGCCGGGTCCGGCTCCAGCCCGCTCTATGACGGCGCCAATTTGTGCCGGCGCGGCGACGTGACCGTCGTCACCGTCAATCACCGCCTCAATGCGTTCGGATATCTCTATCTGCAGCGCTTCGGCGAGGAGGCTTTCGCGGACTCTGGGAATGTCGGCCAGCTCGACCTGATCCTGGCGCTGCAATGGGTGCGCGACAATGCGCGCGCTTTTGGCGGCGATCCGAACCGCGTCATGGTGTTCGGTCAATCAGGTGGCGGAGCGAAAATCGCAACGCTCATGGCGACGCCGTCGGCTGACAGATTATTCCATGCCGCCGCTTCCATGAGCGGCCAGCAGGTGACCGCTTCAGGCCCCGCCAACGCGACGGCGCGGACGCGCGCTTTCTGCGCAGCGCTCGGCGTTGCGCCGGATGATATTGACGGCCTGCTGGCCGCGCCGGCCGAAGCGCTGGTCGAAGCGCTGAGCGCCGACGATCCCGTTCTGCCATATGGTTCCGTCTATTTCGGCCCCGTGCTCGATGAGCGCAGCCTGACACGTCATCCCTTCTACCCTGACGCGGCGCCGCAATCGGCTGCGATCCCGATGATCATCGGCAACACACATGATGAAACACGCGCTTTCTTGCGCGACGAACATCTCTATTCGCTCACCTGGGATGAGGTGCCCGGACTCCTCATTCCGAATATGCGCATCGACATCCGCCCCGAAACGGTCGTGACCGAATATCGGCGTCTTTACCCGGAGCTTTCGCCGAGCGACGTGTTCTTTAGGGCGACGACGGCGGCGCGATCCTGGCGCGCAGCCATTATCGAAGCCGAGGAGCGGGCACGCCAGGGCGCGCCGACTTACGCCTATCAGCTCAATTGGGGCTCGCCCGTCGAGCCTCACCTTGGCGCGCCGCACACATTCGACATCCCTCTTGTTTTTGACAATCCTGGCGCTGAAGGTTCATTGACAGGAACCGGCGAGGACGCACGTCGCATGTCATCGCTGATGAGCGAGGCCTTCATCGCGCTCGCGCGGACTGGCTCGCCGAACCATG
>JAUIEH010000294.1 GCA_030428405.1 Alphaproteobacteria bacterium | reverse complement strand
CGCCGACCATGCCTTGCCCGACAATCTCGCCGGCGGCGTCGATGACGTCGAACGGCGCCTGGACGCTGCGCTCGATCGCCTCGGCGAGGCTGTCGCGGTCGGAAGCGTCGAAATAAGCGCCCCCGCCAGAGCGCGCCCAGCCGGCGAACGCCTCGCGCACGGCATCATCGTCCAGCGCAAAGCCGACAATATTCACCTGCACGTCGAGCCCGCTCTCGCGCAGGCTTTCAATTTCCGCACCCGGATCGCCGCCGCAGGTCTCCTCGCCGTCCGTCAGCAAAAGCACCATCTGACGCCCCGGCGCCTCGGCGAGGTCCTCGCGCACCGCCGCCAGCGCGGCCGCGATCGGCGTCTTGGCGAGATTGACCGGCGAGACGGCGTCGACGGCTTCGGCGAACGCCCCACGGTCGAGCGGCGCCAGCGGCAAAGCGAGCCGAGTGTCGCATGAGCCCGGACTGGTCTCCCCGATCGTTCGTAGAGAAACGAGCGCGCCGTCCGGAAGCTCCGTGGCGAGCACGTCGCGCAAGACGTCGCGCGCGATGTCGATGCGGCGCTGCCCGTCAAGCCGGCCCAGCATGCTGCCTGAGCCATCAAGCAAGACGGCGACCGCCTGATCGGCCTGAACGCTTGCGCCTTCAGGCGCCGTAACGATGATCGTGCCCGGCTCCGGCGGCTCAACGCCGATTTCAGCGACCATCTGATAGCGCGCCGGCGCCCGCAATTCGTGCGAGATGCGCTGGAACATCGCCTCCAGCTCGCTTTGCGTTTCAAGATAGGCGTAGCGCCCGCCAAACGCGCCGGCATAGCTCTGCAGCATGCCGGCCTCGTCCAGCGCGCGCTGACCGGAGCTGCCGGACGGAATGGCGATCGCGAAAACCTGAGCGCGCGCTTCATTGAGCTCCCGCCAGGCTTCAAGCTCGACAGGACCTGTCGGCGTGGCCGCATCGGTGAGCACGATCATGGCGCGCGCGCCATCGCGTTCAGCAAGCTCAGCGGCTGCGCCCGCCACGCCGCCATGCAGGTCGCTGGAGCCGTCATCCCACGGATAATTCTGCAACGCGGTGAACAGGGTCGCCGGATCGCCGGACCACTCCTCCAAAAGCGGCCGCGAACGCGGGCTGGAGAACGGGAAGAGATTGGCTTCATCGCGCCCCGGCTCGACGAAGCGCGAGAACGAGCGCACGCCATTGACGATGGCCGGGATGTAGGACGCCACGCTGCCGCTCGAATCCCAGACGATGGCGATTGAACGCGGCGGCTCGGCGACGCGGATGAGATGCGGGCCAGGGCCGATGACGGCCTCATAGACGCGATATTCAGCGCCTTCATCGACAATGGCGACCGGAATGTCGGCGCCGTCCGGTCCGCGCACGCCGGCCGTTGCGCGCACCACAGGCGCGCCGCGCACGGTCACGCGCAAGGTCTGCGCTTCAGGCGACGCGACGATGCGATACCAGTCCTCGTCATTGCCGAGCGAGACCGTGCCTTCAACGACTTGTTCCGGCTCCAGAGGAATGGGCGCATCCGCTGAATCGTCATCGGCGGAGGCGCGCGCTGACACGGCGGACGCGAGTGCGTCGAAATTGTCGCGCTCATAGACAGACGCGCGACCCTGGTCGCCCCATTCGCCGAGAATGGAGAGATATCCGTCCGTCTCCGGCGCTTCGTAGGCGGCGATCCGATCGGGCAAGCGAACATTGCGCTGCCCCTCCGCCAGCCCGATGGTGAAACGCATGCAACGCGCCCAGAACGGCTCGGCCGGCGTCATCGGCGCGATGACGCCGTCTTCGCCGCGCACGAGCCGGCCAACCTGCGTCCACGGACCCGCGCAACCACGCGTGCTGGCGGCGACGGCCACAGAGCCGGGCAAATCCTCGACCGGCACATCGCTTTCATCCGACCACGACACAGAAGCGACCCGCGCAGCGCGATGGGCGCGGAAATCGACCATCAGCTCCACATCGCCTTCATAGTCTCGGTCCACGCGCACGGTCTGCCCGCGGTCATCCGTTTCAAGAATCGTCTGGGAAGAAATGAACGGAACGGAGCGCACGAAACGGCCGCCCAGCGTGCGGTCGAGCAGGTTCAGGCCTTCATCGGGCGCAATGCCGACCGCGCGCCCGGGCGCTGCGATCACCCGCATCTCGCCGATGAAGATTTCATTGTTGGTGAGACCATCTTCGGTGTCGAGCGGAAGCAGCCGCACAAAGCGAGCCTCGCGCTCGGCGTCAAACAGGAAGGCCTGTTCGGCCCCGCCGGGGATCAACGCGTCCTCGACTGCGGGCTCGAAATTGTTGCCGTCCACAGATGTTTCCACACGGAAGCGACGCAGCCTCTGCCCGGTCGCAGCGCCCGAACGCGACGACAAGGTCACGCCGATGACCGGCTGAGCCGCCTCGCCCGCCAGATCGACGGTGAGCGCGCCGTCCTCGGCCTCGCGGCGGTTCCAGCGCACGCTCGTGCCGGAAGCTGCGATGCCGTCGATGAGATTGGGCTCGCTCTCAATCTGCGCGCCAAAGGCGGCCGCAGCGACATTCATGCCGCCAAGCATTTCTTCTGGGAGCGGCCAATCCGCCGACGGCGATACAGGCGCAGCATCCGCCGCCGCCGAGACCGAAGCGACCGCGCCGCCGACAAGGCGCTCCTCGACAATGGCTGCGACGCGAATGTCGACTTCATCGCCCGCGATGAGGCTTGCAGGCGCGACGACGCTCAGCGCAGCCTCGCCGCTTTCGCCGGCGCCCAGGGACATGACGGCGGGCTCGACCTCGACGCGCCAGGTCGCATCGCTTGCGCTTGGGTCAAGCGCAATTTCGAGCGCGCGATCGGAGCTGTTCTCGACCCGCAATGAGCCCGCGACATTCTGCAGAGCGGGCAATTGGGCGGCGAGCGCGTCATGTTCCAATGTCGCCGTCATGCCGAGTTCGGCCAGCGGCACGGCGTCCGGACCGCCCGCGAAGCTCAACTGCACCCGATATGGCCCCGGCTCTCCCGAGACACGGATATAGGGACGGTCCATCGCCGGCGCTTCGGCTGACAACTCGCCAGTGTCCCGGTTGAGGCGCAGCTGAACCGATTGACCCATTTCGCTGCGGTCGATGCCGCCCTGAAGCTCCGTGCGCGTCTCATTGCGCATATGCAGGGTGGGCGCGCCCTCGAGCACCGTCGCCGTAACCGAACCCGGCGACGTCAATGCCGGCGAACGGCGCCAATCGGCGTCGCGTACGCCAAGCTCGCCGGAGAGGACGAGGTCCGAGCCGAGCCAGCCTGCCTGCCATGGCTCGCCGTCCGGCTCGATATCGCCGGACCGGTCGAAGAAATCCACGCGATCAAGATAAAGCTCCCATGGCTCGTCAAGCGGTTCATCCGCGCGC
Source organism: Alphaproteobacteria bacterium (assembly GCA_030428405.1). Classification (GTDB taxonomy): domain Bacteria; phylum Pseudomonadota; class Alphaproteobacteria; order Caulobacterales; family Maricaulaceae; genus JAUIEH01. The sequence goes on along the minus strand of JAUIEH010000294.1, from coordinate 836 downwards.
AGCTCAATCGCATAATCGCCGCGCGGCAAAACCCCGCGCCAATGGGCCTCGCTCGTGCGGTCGGGATTGTCGATGGCGTCTATGCGCGCAATTTCGCCATTCGAGCCGATGCGGCGCAGATAGGCCCGCAGATCGCCTCCGGCCGAACCGGTCAGACGCAGCGCGATCTGTTCTTCGCCGCGCAACGAAAAACGCAGGAAATCATGGTCGCCCTGCCGGTCGAGCCAGCCGCCCCGGCTGTCGCCGAGCGTGATCAGCATGGCGCGCTGCGCTTCGTCATTGGGCTCGATCTCGTCGACCTCGCCGGGCGCGCGATCCGCCAATCGCTCGCCGCCGATCGCTTCAACAGGCGCGGGTCCGGTCCGCGTCGCCATCATCTGATAAGCGCCGGTCCCGCGCACCACGAAGCGATGCTCGCCAGGAGACAATAACAAGCTCGATAATGTCAGCGTACGCCCTTCCGACGCATCCGCACCGGCGACTGTAGCGCCGCGTGCGTCCTCGTAGCGGAGATAGCGCAGCCCCGCGCCATTGGCGTCGATGCGCCACAAGCCGATTTCGTCCTCAACATTGAGGAGATAATAGTCCGTATCACCGTCAGACAAATTTCCCAGCACGCGCGCGCCGTCGCCGAATGGCGCAGCATCAACGCGCTCGTCATTGGGCTCGCGCTCGGCTGCGGCGCGGCGTTCGCTGCGCTCCGAGACGCCGAAGCGATAGCCAGCGTTTTCGTCGGTATCCGATGAAAGCTGAAGCCCATAGACGCCGGGCTCGGGCGACAGCCCTTCCAGCGAGACTTCGCCGTCGCCCTCGCGCCGCATCAATTGCCGACCGTC
>JAUIEH010000293.1 GCA_030428405.1 Alphaproteobacteria bacterium | reverse complement strand
GCAGAGTGGCGCTCGCTTTTTCGGGGCCGTCTTATCTCGAGCTGATCGAAGACACGAGCCCCGACGAAACGGTCAATCAGACATTTCTGAAGGACTTTCCCGGCGGCGAGATTCATGTCGGCGGCGGGCTGCAGCATGTCGGCTGCATGGTCGACAGCGTGGCCGAATTGCTCGCGGATCCCGAGGTCGCCAGCCTCGCCGTATTGAGGGGCGAGGTCGGGCCCATTCAGCTCGCTTATCTGCAGCCGGCCCAGGGCGCTCATCCCGGCACGATGATCGAGCTCATCGAGCGCGGCGATTACATCAATCGGAAAATCGAAACCATCCGCGCGGCTTCGGTCGGCTGGGACGGCGCTGAACCGATCCGCGCGCCGAGCTGGAACGGCTGAGCTGATGGAGCTCGGGCTCGGCGAAAAAATAGCCGTCATTGCGGGCGGCGCTTCGGGTTGCGGGCGCGCGATCGCCGAAGAACTCGCGCGTGAGGGCGCGCGCGTCGTCTTGTCGAGCCGCCGGGCTGAGCCGGTCAAAGAAACTGAAGCGGCCATTCGAGAGGATGGCGGAGAGGCCGTCGGCGTTGTTGCGGACATGACCAGCCAGTCCGGTGCGGCCGACATCATCGCCAAAGCGCGGTCCGTATACGGCGAGCCTGACATTCTCGTGGTGAACTCGCCCGGACCTGTTCCCGATCCGCAGACCAATCGCTGGCGCGGCCTTGAGAATTGCGCGGACGAGGATTTCGAGCTTGCCCACCGCATGTTCGTGATGAGCCAGGTCTATCTCGCGCGCGAAGTCCTGCCGGCGATGAAAGCGGCGGGCTGGGGCCGCATTGTGAATATCGGCTCCATCGCGATGAAGGTTCCCCATCTCGAAGATCCGATGCCCGCAACCAATACGCGCGTGGCCGTCAACGCGCTGATGAAGACGATTTCGCAGGAATACGGAGCATTCGGGATTACGGCGAATGTCATCGCGACGGGGCCGTTCGAATCGGAGCTGTCGCGCGACTACCGCGCGTCCGGGGCGGGCGCGAAGACCGATGAATATTACGCCAAGATGCTGCCTGTCGGACGATGGGGACGGCCCGAGGAGATGGGCGCTCTTGTCGCGTTCTTATGCTCGGCGCGCGCCGGTTTCATCACCGGAGAAACCATCCGTATCGATGGTGGGTATACGAAGAGTTTGTTCTAGCGCCGCGTGAAGGCGGCGAGAAAGGGCCAGGACCATGCGCCTGTTTCAGGTCGGATATAAGGTCAATGACATTCATCGCACGATCGAGGCCTATCGCGATTTGTTCGGCTTCGAGTGGGAGGAGGTGAAAAGCTACGACCTGCCGGCTTCAGGCGATCGCGGCGCAACGCGCTCTTTGGTCAGCCACGCAAGGTTGAATGACGGCGTCGAACTTGAACTGGTCGAGACCGTCGAAGGCGTCACCGCCGACATTGAGCTGCTCGGCGACGGCGAGGGGATTTCGCATATCGGTCTTCTGGTCGATGATCTTGAAGCGGCGAAAGCGCAGATGATCGCGCGCGGCGCGCGCATCGCTCATGAGGGCGAAGCGCCGCGGGCGGTCTGGGCGTTTGTGATCGACGACCGGCTCGGCGGCGCCATGGTTCAGCTCGTTCAGATGCGTGAGGCGGAGGCGCAGTGATCGTCACGGCGATCCATGCACGCTGAACGCCCGACAGCGTTCGCGACGCGCATGGGGGCGCGATATGCGATGAGTAAGGACTTTTTGGCGCAATGAGGTTTATTTAATGCCCGACATTCCCAGCAATGACCTGACCGGGCGCATCGCGCTCATCACGGGCGCGTCCTCCGGCCTTGGCGCGCATTTCGCCAGGCTGCTCGCCGGCGCCGGCGCCAAGGTCGTCATCGGCGCGCGCCGGAAGGACCGGCTCGAAGCGCTGGCGAAAGAGATCCGCGACGCAGGCGGAGAGGTCGAACCTGTCGTCATGGATGTTGAGGATGAGGCCTCCATCGCCGCCGCTTTCGACGCCGCGGAAAAGGCGTTCGGCGTCGTCGACACCGTCATCGCCAATGCCGGTCTCAACTCCGCCGGCCCCGCGCTTGAGCTTGAAGCCGATGCGCTCAACCAGCTCGTGCGTGTCAATATTCAGGGCGTCTATCTCACCGCGCGCGAGGCGGCGCGCCGCCTGATCGCTGCAGAGAAAGGCGAACGTGGACGGATTATTCTGCTGGGCTCGATCGGCTCGCACCGGCCGCTGGCGGGGCTGACGGCCTATTCCATGTCGAAGGCCGCCGTCGCCATGATGGGCAAGGGTCTGGCGCGCGAATGGGCGCGCTATGGCGTCAATGTCAACACGATCTGTCCGGGCTGGATCGCAACCGAGTTGAACACAGACTGGCTTGAGAGCGAAGGCGGGCGGAAGCTGGTGAAATCCTTCCCCAAGCGCAGGCTGATGGCGGCGAATGACCTCGACGCCGCCGTGCTGATGCTGGCTGGCGAGGCTTCGCGCGGCGTGACCGGCGGCGTGTTTGAACTCGATGACGGACAGTCGCTGTGAGTGCGCCGGCGCTGAAGCTTTCCGGCGCAGACGGATTATCTCTCGCCGCCGATGCGTTCGGACCGCCGGACGGCGAGCCTGTGCTGTTGCTTCACGGCGGCGGCCAGACGCGCCATGCCTGGGGCGAAGCCGGGCGCGCGCTGGGCGAGGCGGGCTATTATGCGCTGGCGATTGACGCGCGCGGCCACAGCGACAGCGATTGGAGCGAAACGGGCGATTATGGACCCGACGCCTTCGTGCGCGATCTCGCAGCGCTCGTTGCGCCGCTCAATGCGCCGCCGATACTGGTCGGCGCCTCGCTGGGCGGCGTCGCCTCGCTCCTAGCGGTGGGCGAAGGCGTGGTGCAGGCGCGCGCGCTCGTCCTTGTCGACATCACGCCGAAAGTGAATGAGGAAGGCTCGCAGAAAATCGGCGCCTTCATGAAATCAGCGCCCGATGGCTTCGCCTCACTCGACGAGGCCGCCGACGCCGTGGCGCGCTATCTGCCGCACCGGCCGCGCCCGAAAGATACGACAGGTCTGGCGAAGAATCTGCGCCGGGGCGAGGACGGACGCTATCGCTGGCACTGGGACCCCCGCTTCATCGACGACGCCAATCAGCGGATCAGCCCGGCGCATTCCGGCGACCGCCTGCGCGCAGCCGCGCGCAATGTCCGTATCCCGACCTTGCTTGTGCGCGGCGCGTTGAGCGAAATCGTCACCGATGAAAGCGTTGAGGAATTGCGCGCGCTCATTCCGCATGCCGCTTACGTCAATGTCGCCGATGCGGGCCATATGGTCGCCGGCGACAAGAATACGGCCTTCTTCAGCGCGGTGCGCGACTTCATCGCCGGCATCGACGCCGCTGCGGATTGAGCTGTTGTTTGCCGCGCGCACTCAGGCGGACGCGGCGGCGGCTTCCTCGGCTTCGATTTGGGCGAGAAACGCGTCGAGCCCGCGCGGCGTCTTCTTCTTGCCCGGATCGTAGAACGGCGAAAACACCTTCACGACCTGTGGCAGCCACAGCTTGCCCATAAGCTTTTTATACTGCTTTTCGCGCTCGATCGACGCCTCGCGCTCCTCCGTCGACATCCGGGCGCGGTCGGTTTCGAGCAGATATTCGCGCACGCTGTCGCCAAAGCCTTTGAGATGCTTCACGGCGAAGATGAAAGTCTGCACTCGGTAAATCCACCTGTCCCAGAGGCTCTTGCCGCCATAGAGCTCGTGATAGACATCGTGACAGACAGAGCGGTGCTCAAACTCCTCGGCGAGATGCCACTGCCAGATTTTGACCGCCTTCGGATCGGCGCCCGCGACGAATTCGCCGTAATGCTCAAAGAAGACCGGGGCAGCAATCGAGCCCATCGCTTCAAAACCCTCTGAGTAGGCCAGATTGAACTTCAGGCTGCGCTCGGTGAGGAAGCCGTTGAGATCGTCCGCGAGCCCCTGCTCCATCTCGGGCAGGCGGTCATAGCCGGCCTCATACAGCATCTTGTTGAAAGCGATATGCTGCTTGCAGTGCTGCATCTCCTGCTTGATGAAGATGTCGATGTCTTCATGCAGCTTGGTCTTGGACGGATCGATTTCCTTCTTGGCGAGCCGCAAGACCTTCACCAGATAAGGCTCGACATGCGAGGGGATGGTCGAGCTCGCATTATGCGCCTGCGCGAATTCGATATGCTCGGCCCAATGCGGACGGACCTCGGAATAATCCAT
>JAUIEH010000292.1 GCA_030428405.1 Alphaproteobacteria bacterium | reverse complement strand
CGTGGCGCGCATCAAATCGCGCGATCCCGGCAATGCGCAGAGGGGGCCGAGCACTAAATCGCGCAGCCAGCCGATGAAGCTCAGCTCGGACTGGAACACAGGCGTCAGCGCTGACGACATGAACTGAAAATAGCCGACATGGCCTTTGCGCGCTTTGCGATACGCCGCAAGAATGTCGTCAGGCGCGCGATCCTCGTCAGCCGCGCCCGCGAAATGAGCAAGCGTTAAGGCGTCGATGATGGCGAGATTGGCGCCCTGGCCGAGCTGCGGACTTGTTCCGTGTGCGGCGTCGCCGATGAGCACGCTGCGCCCGTTCACCCAGGGACGCGCGCGCACGTCGCGGTATAAGGCGTCGGCCCAGACATCCATGCTGTCGGCGTGCTCGACCAGGCGCGCAGCGTCCGGCCATCTGCGCTCGATTTCGGCGCGAAGCGCATCGAGACCTGCGGCGCGCTGTTCGGCTTGCTTGGCGCGCTTGACCGACCAGAACATGGCGACGTGATTGAGCGCTTCGGGCGCGTTTGGCGCGCGCCCGACCGGCAGAACGCCGATCATGATAGAGCAGCTCTCATAGACTTGGCGCAGCGTTCCGGTCCAGGCGCCGTCAGGGTCCGGAAGGATCGCCCAGAATGCGCCGAAGGGGTACTCGCGCGCCTTGGAATTGGGCGCAACGCGGTCACGCAGGCGCGAGGCCGAACCGTCCGCAATGACGGTAAGGTCGTAAGGTCCGCGCCGCGCGCCGTCCGTCGCCGAGACATATGCGCCGTTATCGGAAGATATGACGTCTTCCGCCTCAAAGCCGGCGATGACGGGTGCAGCTTCGGCGCACACCGCGTCGAACAAGACGTCGAACAGGCTGGCGCGATGGATGCCGAGACCGGGCGCATCCTCCCGATAGCGTAATGTCAGCACGCGGCGGCCTTTGGGCGTGTCGCCGATCAGGCTGTCGACTTGCGCGCCGCGCGCGCGCACCGCCTCGCCGAGGCCGAGAGCGTCCAGCCCCGCAAGTCCCGTCGGTTGAAGCAGCAGTCCCGCACCTAAAGGCTGCGGCGCGGCGAAGCGCTCCAATATCTCGACGTCATGGCCTAGGCGTTTCAGCGCAATCGCGGCGGTCATGCCGGCGACGCCGCATCCGATCACGCCGATACGCATGTCGACGCCTCCCTGACGGCGATGACGGAGCCTGGCCTATTCGGCGGCCGCCATTGCGGGCGGCCGGCTGCGCGCGCGCAATTGTTCCGCCATCGGTTCAAGCAGGCAAGCCGCAAGATGGCGCACGACCGGTACGGCGAGGCCGTCGCCCATGACGCTCAGCGCCGCGGTCGCGCTGTCCGGCAAAACATAGCTGTCGGGCGCGCCCATCAGACGAGCGGCTTCGCGCGGATTGAGCGAACGCACCCGCACTTCGCCATTCTCGCAGACGATGACGAATTGCCGGCTGGAACCGCCGGCGGGCGTGCGCAGGCAGCCGGCGAGGCCATCGAAGCGAAGCTCAGCGCGCTGCACGCGTTCGCCGCTTTCAATCCGCATACGGCGGTATGCCGCGCCGATCTTGCGCTCAGGCGCCGAGCGCGCGGCTTCCAGCTTTTCACGATGGCGCGGCGACATCAGCGAAATCAGCCGCTCGGTCTCTGCCTCGCTGCGCCAGGGACCGATATCGGCCTCGATAACGTCGCCGAGAGTGGTCTTGCGCGCGGGCGGTTCTGGCAGTCGCCACCACGCCCAGCGGTCTTTCAGTTCATCGGGCAAGCGCGCATATGCTGCACGCACGGCCGTCGTGCGACCGAATGCGCTATCGGATCCGTCAGCGTCATGATCGATGAAGCGCTCCAGACCCCCGCGCGCATCCCTGGCTGCGATCACGAACAGGCGCGGCCTTGATTGCGGCACGAAATGAGCCGCGTCGAGTTCAAGCGCGCCCGCGCGCCAGCCTTGTCCGGTCAGCTCTGCGATGAGCGCGGCGAAATCCGCGCCGCCATTCGACGTCATCGCGCCGGAGACGTTTTCGATCGCCAGGATATGCGGCGCGCGACCGGCGGCGCGCAATTGCGTCATCAGTGTCCAGAAGCCGAAAAACGTGCCCGAGCGCGCGCCATGAAGTCCGGCGCGCTTGCCCGCGAGCGATAAATCCTGACACGGAAAACTGGCCCAGGCGAGGTCGGCCTCGCCGGGCAGGTGTTCAGCGCTCAGATCCCAGACATCGCCCTGATAGAGATCGCCGCCGCCGAAATTCGCGCGATAGGCCTCGCACTTCATGGCGTCGATGTCGTTGGCGAACAAGCAGCGCCAGTCTTTGCCCAAGCCGAGACGCGCCAGCCCGCCGCCAGCGAAGAACTCGTAAAAGCGAAATGACGAATCGCGATCCATGACCGCGCAGGCTGAGCGGCTTGGCCGTCAGGCGCAAGCGCGCTGTTTGTGCAGCTCGAGATGCGTCCGCCTGTGGATAACTGCGACGGAAAATGAGCAAAGTTTCATTTGAGCAGGAAGGCGCTGCGCGTTTCGTTTGCGCTCGGTCGAATGGAGCTTGCCCCGTGCGCTTTCTCGCATTTCTCGTTTTGACGGCGGTTTTCGTGCTGGCGCTTGCGCCGGCGACTTACGCGCTCGCCATCGCCTGACGCAGCCAGCCGATCACTTCGGCGTCGACCTCATCTGCGCTTGCCAGCTTCACGCGATGGCTGACCATCGTGTTCCAGGAACCCGCCGCCTCCAGACGCCCTGCGGGCTCGACGCCCTTGAGGTTTAAGCCAAGGTCGAAGCGCGTCTTGGTCGAGGGATGCAGCGTGGCGAATTGTTTGGCGCGGCGCAGGCTGACATAGGCCTTTTTCGGCGCGACCTCGTAGCTCTCGCCGTCGATCCCGGCGAGCAGGGCGTCATAGATCGGGCGCAGATGGGCTTTCGCGCCTTCATATTGCGCAGCGATCAGGTCGTCGCCGTCAGCCGAGCCGGCATCCGATTTCAGCGTCTTATGCGCGACCAGATTGGCGTAGCCATGGGTCAGGCCGTGCTCGGACTTCAGATGCTTGACCATGGCGCCATGCTTTTGCTCGGGCGCCTTTTTCGCCAGCGCGACCCATTGCGCGAGCGACTTGCCCGAATTCTTCTCCAGATTGGCGATCATGGTCTTTGCTTGGTCGTCAGAGTCGGCCATTTCGGTCTCCCTAAATCGTTGCGCCCGGGCGGCGTTGCGTGCGTTTTCCGCTAGCGCCCGGCAGTGTAGACGCTGTGACCATGCCGCGACGAGACGCGCGCATATTGGATGAATCGGACGCAGAGCGAGGTTAGCCGCGCATGGCCGAAAACTACCCGAAAGGCGCAGGCGACAAGCCGATCGCGCTGGAAGCGCGAGAGGCGGCCGAGGATGCGCGCCTGTTTTCGCCGTCCGCTGCACGCAATCGCGACGTCATCGCGGACGTCGCCGCGCGCCTTCTGCCGAAGAGCGCCAAGGTCATCGAGATTGGCTGCGGCACGGGCGAGCACGCCGCCGCCATCGTGACGGCGCGACCTGATCTGAGCTGGCTGCCGACGGACCTCGACGCCGCTTCACGCGCGAGCGCCCAGGCTCATGCAGCCGCGCTTAGCCTCACACAAATTGCGCCCGCCATCGCTCTGGACGCGCGCGCTGAGGAATGGGGCGTTGAGGAGCAGACGCCGTTTGACGGGCTCGTCTGTTGCAATGTCATCCACATCGCGCCCTGGGAGGTCGCGCTTGGCGTCATCGCGGGCGCGCAGCGTCTCCTGCGCCCGGGCGGCGTTTTGTACTTCTACGGACCGTTCAAGCGCGGCGGCGAACACACAGCGCCCTCCAACGCCGCCTTCGATGAAAGCCTGCGCAGCCGCGATCCGAGCTGGGGCGTGCGCGATCTCGACGAAGTTCAGCGCGAAGCCGAAGCGCGCGATTTGCGACTACGCGAGGTCGTCGAGATGCCAGCCAATAATCTCTCGGTGATCTTCGAGCGCGCTTAGTCCGCCCGCGCCAGCGCGGCGTCGACAGCGTCGGTGAGGCGTTGTTCGCCATTCATGCGGGTGAGGCTGGCGAGCGCGGTCGTCACGCGGTCTTCACTGTCGAGCACGAGATAGGTCGGATACATCTCGACCGCATAACGCTCCGCCAACGCATGGTCGGGGTCGAGCACGGTCTCGAACTCATAGCCGACTTCCGCGAAATAGGCGTTGAGCGACGGCCAGCGCCCGAAGCCGCCGGAATGGATGGCGAGAACTTCAACGCCCGGCGCGGCCTCATATTGCGCCCTGATGCGCTGCAT
>JAUIEH010000291.1 GCA_030428405.1 Alphaproteobacteria bacterium | reverse complement strand
CCGCACGCATTTCTCGTCCCCGCCGGCGTCGAACTATCTCCGACCGGCCATTGGATCGCGCATAATCTCGCCGCCGTCGCGGTCGACGGGTTCTTCATCCTGTCGGGCTTTTTGATCGCCAAGAGCCTTGAGAGCCGCGGCGAGCTGATCTCCTATTTCGTGTCGCGCGGTTTGCGCATTTTTCCCGCACTCATCGCGATGTCGCTGCTGGGCGCGTTCGTCATCGGGCCGGCGCTCACCGATTTATCGCCGGGCGCTTATTTCGCGGATGCGCGCACCTGGACGTTCCCGTTCGAAATGTCGCTGTTCATCAATCCCGAAGCGAGCCTGCCCGGCCTGTTCACAGACGCCGCCAATACGCGGTTTTCGATCCCAACCTGGACCTTGCGCTATGAAGCGATCGCCTATGTCGGCGCGGCCTTGGCCTTTTCGATCGGGCTGTGGCGTAATCGGCGCGCGGCGCTGATTGTTCTTGGCGTAAGCATTCTTGCCTATGTCGCCATGCGTCTTCCCGGCGCCTACGAGCGCATGCCGAGCGTCGCGCTCGCACTGACGCGGTTCGGCTTCGCCTTCGCGCTGGGCGGGGCTGTCTATTTTTGGCGCGACAAAGTCCAGCTGCGCGCAAGCTGGCTCGCCGCGATGCTGCCGTTTTGTCTGATCGCGCTTTGGTTGGCGCCGGCCGGCGCGTTCATCGCCAGCGCCGTGTTTGGTTATGCTCTGTTCCTGGTCGGATATTCATTCGACGGCGCAGCGGAGCGTTTCCGCCATGCGCCAGACATCTCTTACGGTCTTTATATCTGGCATGTGCCGCTGATGAAGATCGTCATCGAGTTCATCCCCACGGCCTCGCCTCTTCTCCTGCTGGCGATCGGACTGCCGGTCGCGGCGATTGCAGCTTATCTCTCCTGGACGCTCATCGAGAAGCCGGCGCTGCGCGCAAAGCCCTATGCCGGCGAGCTTGCGCGGCGCATTGCAGCGCGGCGCAACCGCGACAGGGCGCCTTCATCGTCCGGTTGACGACGCTTGCCCGCGTCTTTTCAGCGCGATAGCGTCGCGCCGCCGGATAACGCTGCGCTGACATGCGATCGGCCGTGAGGAGACGCCCTTTGACAGACGAAGTCGTCGACGCCGTGATGAGCGACGAGCCCGCCGAAATCGAACTGGATTCGCCTGAGGAGTTTCGGTTCCTGCGCGCCACGCGCACCACATTGTTTAATGCCTTATTGAAAGCGCGCTCGCGCAAAGGCGGCGCACACACGGCCATTATCGATGCCGACGGGCGCACGCTGACCTATGATCAGCTGATCCAGGCCGCCCTCGTCATCGGACGTCCGCTCTGCCGGGGCACGAAAAAGGGCGACGCCGTCGCCGTATTGCTGCCCACCGGCGTGGGCGCCGCCATCGGCGTTCTGGGCCTGCTCGCCTATGGCCGCGTGCCGGCCATGCTGAATTTCACCGCCGGCGCGCGCTCGCTCAAAGCCGCCATGCGCGCAGCCGAAGCCAAGCGCATCATCACGGCGCGCCGCTTCATCGATCAGGGCGGCTTCCAGGCGCTGGCCGATGCGCTCTCGGCGGACGCCGAGTTGATCTATCTCGATGAAGAACGCGACAAGCTCTCCACGCTCGACAAGCTGATCGGCGCGGCCGGCGCCTATGTGCCCTCACTCATTACGGCGAAAGGCTCGGCGGACGATCCCGGCGTAATCCTGTTTACGTCGGGCACGGAGGGCGACCCCAAGGGCGTCGTGCTCACGCATCAAAACGTCATCGCCAATGTCGAACAAATTCGTCAGCATATTGAGCTTTACGACACCGACGTTCTTTATAACCCGCTGCCGACCTTCCATTGCTTCGGCCTTACAGTCGGTCTGTTCACGCCGCTCCTGATCGGCGTGCCGGTCGCGCTCCACCCCACCCCGCTGCAGGCCAAGATCATCGCCCAGCGCGTGCGCGAGGTCAGCGCGACCTTCCTGCTCGCCACCGACACTTTCCTGAACCAATATGCGCGCGCCGCCGATGAGGGCGATCTCTCCACGCTGCGGCTCGCGGTCTGCGGCGCAGAGCGCGTGCGCGATGAAACGCGCGCCAATGTGAAGCGCAAATTTGGCCTCGAAGTGCTCGAAGGCTATGGCGCGACCGAAGCTTCGCCGGTCATCGCCGCCAATCAGATCGGCGGCAATCGCGCCGGCACGGTCGGCCGTCTCCTGCCCGGCATGCGCGCCAAGCTGGTCGTGGAGCCGGGCATTCAGGGCTCGCGCCGTTTGTTCGTCTCCGGACCGAATGTGATGAAGGGCTATCTGAAACCGAGCGCGCCGGGCCAGATCGAGCCTTTGCCGGGCGGCTGGCATGACACCGGCGACATCGTCGCTTTCGACGAAGAAGACTTCATCACCATCAAAGGCCGGGTGAAGCGCTTCGCCAAGATCGGCGGCGAGATGGTCTCGCTCGCGGTCGTGGAGAACTGCGCCTCAACGCTCTGGCCGGATTACGCGCACGCAGCCGTCACGGCGAAAGATCCGCGCAAGGGCGAAACCATCGTGCTTGTGACCAGCTATGAGAACGCTGATCGCGGCGACCTTCTGGCGTTTGCGCAAAATCACGGCGTGCCGGAACTCGCCGTGCCGAAAAAGATCCTCAAGGTCGATGAGATTCCCGTCCTCGGCACGGGCAAGGTCGATTATCCCGGCGTGGCGCGCCTGCTCGACAAGATGAAGGACGACAAGGCGGCATAGGCGTCATTCGCCGAGATGGCGTTTCAGTCGGACCTACGCCCTGATTCCGACGGGACGGTCGTCAGTGAAGATTGTAACGCAGCTGATCGAAGAAGCGTTCGAACTCGGGAAGAAGCGCGTCAAATTCGTCCGAATACGCCGTGCATGCGCCCTCGACGATCGAGCCCGCCGCGCCGTCAAATACGATATAACCAAGATACGCTATTTGCGTGCGCGCGCTTTGCGCCGACGCGACGACTCGCAGGGCGGGCAAGCCGTCTTGACGCGTGAACGTGAATTCGGCGATCTCATCCGCCGGCCAGCCGCTTCCCTCGAGAAATGCGCCGCGCTCGGTCTCGGACATATTTTCGATGCGGTCTTGATAAAGCTGCGCACGGTCGCCACGCGCAAACGGCATAGCCGTAACTCTAATGGAGCAATTGGCGCCGCTAGGGTCTTGGGCAATATACGCTTCGCGCCGCCATGTCGGCATCGCGGCATGATGCGGCGAAATGCGCCGCCACCCTGAAATGGCGCCAGGGTCATAAATGCCGGCATGGGTGGATGGCAGTGAGAAAGATTGCGCGCCGGCAGGCGCAGCGCTCGCCACGGCCGCCGCCAATAAAGTCCAGTGGATAATACGCATCCAAGCCCCCAACACGGCTTTGGGGACCCTAGAGAGGGACAATCGCCAGCACAAGCAGAGCATTAAACTAGGTCAAGCCACTCGTAATACGCGAGGGTGAATTTCGCAGGCAGCGCCCGCCTAATCACTCGCGCTCAGCTCGTGGACGTCGTCATCTGCGCTGAAGCGCGCGGTTCTGACCTCTTCGCCGATACGCCAGTTGACTTGATTGGTCTGGTTGCTGAAGACGTCGCGCATGAAGTCGCAGCGAATGCGCAATATCTCAGGCGCAGCTTCAAGACGCGCCTCCTGATAGATGAAGGCGGTCAGTCCCTCGGCTTCCGCGCCGAGGAGTTCGAGCACAATCTCCGCGCCGTTCGCGTCGCTCAGCGCAAAGCGCGGCTCCACATAAAGAGCGAGCCGCGCGAGCGTTTCGAGATCGTCCAAGGTCGGCCGGTCCACGCCCATCACATCCGCGAGCGCGACTTCTGCATCATGGGCGTGCAGACGATGCGTCACTTCGAGGATGGAACGCCGGTCGTTCCACTCAATCGTTGTCAGCGCCGAATGGGCGCGATGAGCGAACGCAGGACGCGCGAGGATGCTTGCGCCAAACGCTGCGAGCGCTGCGCGCCGTGTCCAGACATAGCGGCTCATTCGTCGTCCGGCGGACCGGGTGCGTCCGGAGCGTCATCGCCAGGTTCTTCCAGGCGTCCAGCCTCGACCTCCGCCTCCTCCCCGGCCTCATCCTCAGCCTCATCGGCATCGTCTGTATCCGCAACATCTGCGGGCGCGCCGTCTTCCACAGGCGTCAACGGCGCGGCACCGGAAGCGTCCGCCTCTTCGCCGCGCAGGTCCACGAGCATGTCGCGCATGAGATTTCGCTCGGTTGACGTCTCGCGATAAACCTCCAGGCGCGAGCGCGTGATCTGGCGGGGAAAGTGATTG
>JAUIEH010000290.1 GCA_030428405.1 Alphaproteobacteria bacterium | reverse complement strand
ACTGGCCAATGAGGCCGAGCTTGCGCCCGACGCAAAGGCGCGCGCACGCGAGCGCGCAACCAGCCTGGTCGAACATGTCCGCAAGGAGCGTCGGCGCGCGGGCGGCGTCGACGCGCTGATGCAGGAATATGATCTTTCCTCTGAGGAAGGCGTCACGCTGATGTGCCTCGCCGAGGCGCTCTTGCGCATTCCCGACGATGAAACGGCTGATGATTTCATCGAGGACAAGCTCGGCGGCGCCGATTTCCGCCGCCATCTGGGCCATTCCGAAAGCTTCTTCGTCAACGCCTCGACCTGGGGGCTGATGCTGGCGGGCCGCACGGTCAAGCTGGACGATGAAGACGGCAACGGGTTTGAAAAGCTGGTCAAGCGGTTGGGCGAGCCGGTCATTCGCCAGGCTGTGCGCCGCGCCATGCGCATCATGGGGCGGCAATTCGTCATGGGACGCACGATCGGGGATGCGCTGAAGCGCGCCCAGCCGATTGAAGCGCGCGGTTATCGCTATTCCTACGACATGCTCGGCGAAGCCGCCCGCACGGCCGAGGATGCGGAGCGCTATTTCAACGCCTATTCGGACGCCATTCGCGCCGTCGGCGCAGTGGCGGCGGGGCGCGGCCATATCGAAGCGCCCGGCGTTTCAGTGAAGCTCTCCGCGCTGCACCCGCGCTATGAGTTCAACAAGCCCGACTGCGTCATGGGTCCGCTCAAGGACCGGCTCGTCGCGCTCTCCGAACTCGCCGCACAACAAGGCGTCGGCCTGTGCGTGGACGCCGAGGAATGCGACCGGCTGGAACCCTCGCTCGACCTCATCGAGGTCTGCGCCGGTCTGCCCGCGCTCAAGGGGTGGGACGGGTTTGGTCTGGCCGTGCAAGCTTATCAAAAGCGTGCGCATGCCGTGATTGACTGGCTCGCCGATCTGGGCGCGCGCACGAATAGGCGCTTTCTCGCGCGGCTCGTCAAAGGCGCTTATTGGGATACGGAGATTAAACGCGCCCAGGAAGGCGGGTTTACGGATTATCCGGTCTTCACGCGCAAGGTGCACACAGACGTTTCCTATCTCGCCTGCGCCAAGCGCATGCTCGAGGCGCGTCAGTCCTTCTATCCCTGCTTCGCCACACATAACGCCAACACGCTGGCCGCGATCCTCGAAATGGCGGGCGACCGCACGGATCTCGAATTTCAGCGTCTCCACGGCATGGGCGAACCGCTTTACGAACCCATCGTCGAACAAGACGGGCCCGGAATAGCCTGCCGCATCTATGCGCCAGTCGGCGGCCATGAGGACTTGCTCGCCTATCTCGTCCGTAGACTGCTGGAAAACGGCGCCAATACGTCATTTGTGAACCGCATAGCCGACGATGAATTGCCGCTCGATGAGATGATCGTCGATCACGTCGAAAAGGCGCGCGAGACCGGCTTTCAACCGCATTCCGGCATTCCCCTGCCGCCCGACATGTATCAACCCGGACGACGCAATAGCGAAGGCGTCGATCTAACCGATCCGGATGTCGTCGCCCCGCTCGCCATCGAGATGAACGCGGCAGACGCCAAGACGGTCGACGCCGTTCCGCTCATCGGGACCGAAACCGTCTCCGGCGAAAAGCTCATCGTCACTTCCCCGTCCGACCGTACACACCGCATCGGCACGGCGGTGCGCGCCAATGGCGATCAGGCGCAGCGCGCGCTCGAACTCGCCACGAAAGCGCATGACGGCTGGTCGCGGCGTCCTGCGCGCGAACGCGCCGACATTTTGCGCCGGGCCTCCGATCTTTTCGAAGCGAACGCCGCGCATCTCCTGGCGCTGATTTCGCGCGAGGGCGGACGCACCATCATCGATGCGCATCTCGAAATCCGCGAGGCCGTCGATTTTCTGCGCTATTACGCCATGCAGGCCGAGCATCTCTTCGATGCGCCCCAGGCGTTGCCGGGACCGACGGGGGAACGCAACACGCTGGCGCTCGCCGGGCGCGGACCCTTTCTGACGATTGCGCCGTGGAATTTTCCGTTGGCTATTTTTACGGGGCAGACAGCCGCAGCACTCGCCGCCGGCTGCACCGCGCTCGCAAAGCCGGCCGAAGCCACGACGCTGATCGGCTATGAAGCAATCCGGCTGATGCGTGAAGCCGGCGTTCCCGCCGACGTTGTGCATCTGATCCCGGGCGCGGGCCGTGAGATCGGCGATGCGCTCTTGGGCGATGCGCGCCTGGCGGGCGTGGCGTTCACCGGCTCGACCCAGACGGCGCGCGTCATCAATCAGGCGCTGGCCGCGCGCGAGGGCGCCATTATTCCTCTCATCGCCGAGACCGGCGGCGTCAATGCGATGATCGTCGATTCCACCGCCCTGCCGGAACAGGTCACGCGCGATGTCGTGGCGTCCGCGTTCCAGAGCGCGGGACAACGTTGCTCCGCGCTCAGATTGTTATGCGTTCAAGAAGATGTCGCCGAGCGTCAGATCGAGATGATCGCCGGGGCCATGGCCGAGCTGAAACTGGGCGAGCCGTCTTTGCTCTCAACCGATATCGGACCGGTCATCGACGAGGCGGCGCGCGACATGTTGCTGGCGCACAAAGCCCATCTCGACAAGACAGCGCGCAAGATCGGCGAAACCCCGCTTGGCGGCGCTGAACCAAACGGCGTTTTCTTCGCGCCTTGCGCCTATGAACTCGGCGCCGTCAGCGATTTGAAGAAAGAGGTTTTCGGACCGATCCTGCATGTCGTGCGCTATGCCGCACGCGATCTCGACAAGGTCATCGATACAATCAACGCCACAGGCTATGGCCTGACGATGTCCGTGCACAGCCGTTCGGAAAAAACCATCAGGCGCGTCACCAGCCGCGCCCATGTCGGCAATATCTATGTCAACCGCAATCAGATCGGCGCCGTTGTCGGCGTTCAGCCATTCGGCGGCGAGGGATTGTCGGGCACCGGACCAAAAGCGGGCGGGCCGCATTATCTCCTGCGCTTCGCCCATGAGCGCGCGCTCTCCGTCGACACGACCGCAAGCGGCGGCAATGCGAGCCTGATGACAATGGCTGAATAAGCGCGCGCCAGCGACGTCGCCTTACAGAAAGGCCTCGACCAGCGCAGCTTTCGCGGGATCGGCCATGCACGCCTGTTCGACCGCGGCGAGGCCTTCCGCGATGTCTGCGGCATGGGCCTGTCGCGCCTCCGCCAACACCTGTGCGCGCAATTCAGGCGAATAATCATGCTCAGGCGCTTTGGAGTAACGCCGCCAGATATCTGCTTGCGCCAGCGCATCGACCGTCGCCTGTTCGCTCGACAAGCCGAAATGTTCGAGCACGGACGCAATGGCCGTTGCGCGGTCGGCGAGCAAATCCTCGAAATCAAGACGCAGGGCGCGCGGGCCGGCTTCCTCAGCCGCCAGAGCGTGCGCCGTCATCTCGGTAAGCCAGGAATAGCCTGCGAGCGCGCCGCGCGAGAGCTTCGAGACCGCAGCCGGCGTCATCTCCCAATCTCGCGCGAGCCTGGTCAGCCGGGCCTTGGCGTGACCGCGCAAATCGAGATGCGAATTCGGGCCCGCGAGCAAGGTCGCGAGAAACGGCTCGAGCCTGAGATGCATCATCACGGCCTTGGCCGCGGGCGCTGAGTGCAGGATCGGGCGCGCAAGGTCGTTCGTGCCGCTGGTCGCCTTGACGATCGGCGCATCGCTTGCTTCGAACTTCCGTCCCCAGAGCGCCAGAAAAACGCGCAAGGAAAAGTCAAAGCCCTGTGCGTCGAAAAAAGCGCCGGGTTGGCCAAGCGCGAGATGCTCTTCCGCCAGCGTGCGCAAGGGCAAGGGCTCGCGCAGGCTGAAGCCGCCGGGCGCGAGGTCGAGGAGGCGCGACAGCAAGGTCGAGCCGCAATGGCCGATATGGAAGATGAAGCCGCGCGGCGGCGCCTGGGCGGGCGAGATGCGCTTGGCGATTTCCGCAAAGGGCATCCAGCCGCCGCGCATCTGCGCACTCAACATGCGGTCGTCCAGAAAGCTCGCGCGCTCATAATCAGCGCGCGCCGTCTCGACGAACAATACGGAGTCCTGGATCAGATTCAGCTGCTGAGGATACCAGACGGGCGGACCGGAAAGCGCCGCGAATATCTCAGCCGGGTTTGGCTGGCTGGGCTGTGACATGAGCGCGCGCGATTATGGCGCGAACGCATCGGCTTCGATCTCGACAAGCATGTCGGGATGAATGAGCCGGGACACTTCCACCATGGTCGTGGTGGGCGGATTGTCAGCGAAACAGGCTGCGTGCGCGCGACCGACCGCCTCCCAATCATCGATGTTTAC
>JAUIEH010000289.1 GCA_030428405.1 Alphaproteobacteria bacterium | reverse complement strand
TTGCGCCGTCAGCGGATGAATGAACGGCGACGGCAAATCCCAGACGATTTCAGGCTCAGCCATCTGCGCCATCCCGGCTGCAATGCGAGCGCCGTTGAGCGGCGGCCCCCACAAGCGCCTAGCCTTCCTGGTTGGTGTAGCGCTTGATCTCCTTGCGCCCGATGACCATGCGATGCACCGCATCCGGACCATCAGCAAAGCGCAGCGTGCGCAGCGCAACCCACATGCCCGCGAGCGGCGTGTCCTGGCTGACGCCGGTGCCGCCATGCATCTGCATGGCTTCATCCACGACCTGCAAGGCGACGCGCGGCGCGACCACCTTGATCTGGCTGATCCACGGCGCTGCGGCGCGCGGATCGCCCTGATCCATCATCCAGGCCGCTTTCAGGCACAACAGCCGCGCCTGCTCGATCGACATCCGACATTCCGCGACGATGTCGACATTGGCGCCAAGTTTGGACAAAGGCTTGCCGAAGGCGGTGCGCGACACCGAGCGCCGGCACATCAATTCAAGCGCGCGCTCGGCCTGGCCGATGGCGCGCATGCAGTGGTGAATGCGACCAGGCCCCAGGCGACCCTGGCTGACGAGGAAGCCTTTGCCGCGCTCGAGAATGAGCGCATCGCCCGGCAGCTTCACATCTTTGAAGCGGATATGCATATGGCCGTGCGGGGCGTCGTCTTGTCCAAACACCGTCATTGGACGCAGGATCTCAATGCCCGGCGTGTCGGCGGGAACGACGAACATGGAGTGCTGGGAGTGGCGGTCCGCATCCGGATCTGTTTGCGCCATCAGGATATAGACCTTGCAGCGCGGATCGCCCGCGCCTGAGGCCCAGTATTTCTCGCCATTCAGCACCCAGCCATCGCCGTCGGGGCGCGCAGAGAACTCAAGATTCGTGGCGTCCGAGCTTGCGACATCCGGCTCGGTCATCAGATAGGCGGAGCGGACCTTGCCTTCGAGCAAATCGCCAAGCCAGCGCTCTTTATGTGCCGGCGAGCCAAAGCGCTCGAGCACTTCCATATTGCCCGTGTCCGGCGCCGAGCAGTTGAATATCTCCGCACCAAGATGAGGCGACCAGCCCATCTCTTCAGCGAGATAGGCGTATTCCACAGTCGACAGGCCGTAGCCTTTTTCCGAACCGGTCAGCCAAAAATTCCAGAGCCCGCGTTCGCGCGCCTTGGCCTTCATCGATTCCAGTATCTCGAGCTGACGGTCGGTGAAGGCGAAACGGCCGCCGGAGGCCTTGCCGATCTCAGCATTATATTCTTCTTCCAGCGGCAAAAGCTCTTCGCGCACCATGGCGCGCACCTGCTCGACCAGCGGCCGAACACGTTCCGTCATCCCGAGATCCATCGACCCGCCTCCCCAGCGAAATAGATTTGTGCATGAGCGAACGCTCTGTTGCAGCGCATGCTGTCTGGCCCGGCGTGTCGGCGCAAGCCATGCGGCGAAGTTCATGATAGCTTTAGAGAGAGAGCGCGACCGGCTGACGCAGGCCGGCCTGAAGGGCTAATCTGACGCGATGCGACATGTCTTCGTGCTCATTTTGCTGTTCGCAGCGCAGGCTGCGCATGCGCAAAACGGCTCCGCCCCCGCCCGCTCCCAGGACGTCCTTATCGACGCGGGCGAGGTCATGCTTGGCGCAACGATTGATTATCCCGCCAATGCGCGCCTGCCCGCGCCGGCCGTCGTCTTGGTGCACGGCTCCGGACCGGCCGGACGCCGCGCCGTGGAGTTTTATCGCCGCGCCGCCCTTGAGATGGGCTTCATCGTGGTCGCCTATGACAAGCGCGGAACTGGCGTTTCCACTGGCAGCTTTCACCGGTTCTCAGTGGTTCGCTCACTGAGAGATTTCAACGCGCTCGCGAGCGACGCCGCCGCCGTGCATCGCTGGCTCTCGGCCCAACCAGGCGTGGACGCGAACCGCGTCGGCTATATGGGCGGCAGTCAGGCCGGCTGGATCATGCCGCTCGCCGCACAGCGCTCGGGCGCCGCCTTCATCGTGATCGGCTGCGGCACGCCGCTGACCGCGGGCCAGGAGGATTATCATTCGCGCATGACGGGAGAAGGCCGCAGGCCCTTGTCGCGGCGCGCCCGCAGGGAAGCGGATCGGCGCGCGGCGCGGTTTGAGGGACCGCACGGCTTTGATCCGCGCCCGATGCTTGAACGCGCGCAAACGCCGATGCTTTGGATCTTCGGTACCGACGATCTCGTCATTCCGACCCAGCTCTCCATCAATGAGATCGAGCGCTTGCGCCGGGCCGGACGCAGAAATTTCGCGCTGCGTGTCATTGACGGCATGAATCACGATTTCAGAATTGAAGAGCGCGGCGCGCGCGTGGCGCTGGCGCCCATCGCGCGTGAATGGCTCGGCCAGATTGGCGTACTCAGCGCGCCGGGATGACGGAAAACGGGCCGAAGCAGCGCTTCGGCCCGTTGCAGTGTCGCTGACCCTGAGGGAAATGGATCAGTGCGTGATGCCGCGGCCTTCGCCGGACTGGGTGTTGGCCTGGGTCGCACCATTCGTCACCGTCGGCTCGTCATTGTCGTTTTCGAGCACGGGGACGTCTTTGGCGTTGGCTTCGCTGACCGGCTCGGAAGCTTCGGTCGCCGGCAGGGCGGCGAACATTTCAGCTTCAAGCTCGGTCACCGGACGCGCGCGCTTGCCGAGCGCGCCTTCGACGACGCCGACGCGCAGATGCATGCGGCGGGTAATGGCGCCGATGAGCAGCGCAGCTTCCATCAGACGCGGCACGAAGCCTGTCACGCCGAGCTCTTCCGGGCTCGGAATCTTGTCCAATGCGACCGGGCTTTTGCCGATCAGGTCGCGTTCGATGTCCTCAAAGCGCTCCTCGAGATCCATCAGGCCGTTGATGGTGTCGAGAATTTCTTTGACGGAATCGTCGAGCGTGGCGTCCCGAATAGCCTCATCGGCGGGACGCTGGCTCTTTTCGGCGCCCGTCGCGCGGCCGCGCGAGCTCCGGGTAATCGCGCTCATCATACCCATAGCGGGTTCTCCTTCTTCGCCACTTTCGCGCGGCGACGCACCGTTTCGGCACGCCCTCGCCGCTCGCCCGACAGGGGAGCAAGCCTCGCGCCAACGGGGTCGAATGCCCGTTAAAGGGGCGAAGGCTTGCGCGAACTTCGCGTCACGGGACAGGCATGCGACGGGATGCCTCGCGAAGTTGCGAACAATTCGCAAGTATGCTGTAAGCGCCGCCTGATAGGAGCAGCTTCTTATGCATCTACGTCTCGTCGCGCTCGCGAGCGCGGTTTCGGTCGCCCTAAGCGCATGCGGCGACAGCGGACCGACGCTGAATGTTTATTCGGCGCGCCACTATGCTTCCGACCGCGTCATCTTCGCAGCGTTCGAAGAGGAAACCGGCGTCGAGGTGAACCTCGTCGAAGCGTCCGGCGATCTATTGATCGAGCGGATGCGCGCGGAAGGCGCGCGCAGTCCCGCGGACGTGCTCATCACCGTGGACGCCGGCCGCCTCTGGCGCGCGTCTGAGGCCGGCCTGTTCCAGCCCATAGAAGATCAGGCCATTCTTGACGCCGTGCCGTCCGAATATCGCGATCCCGACAACAACTGGATCGCATTTTCACGACGCGCGCGCGTCATCGTTTACCGGCGCGGCGCTGTCGAACCCGAAGACGTTTCGAGCTACGCCAGCCTCGCCGATCCGGCGCTGCGTGGCCGGGTTTGCGTGCGCTCCAGCGCTAATGACTACAATCTCTCATTGCTCGCCGGCATGATCGCTCGCCACGGCGAGGACTATGCGCGCGACTGGGCGCGCGGCGTGCGTGAGAATTTCGCGCGCCCGCCGATCGGCGGCGATATCGACCAGATCAACGCCGTCGCCGCCGGCGATTGCGACGTCGCGCTGGTGAACCACTATTACTATGCGCGTTTCCTGACCGATGAGGATGAAGCCTCGCGCGCCGTCGTCGACACCGTCGCGCTGGTCTGGCCCGATCAGCGACGCGGCGGCGTGCATGTGAATGTGTCCGGCGTCGGCGTCGCGGCGAATGCGCCGCATCATGATCTAGCGCTTCAATTCATCGCCTTCATGCTCGAAGATGCCCAACAACAGGTCATCGCCCAGCTCAACAACGAGTTGCCGGTGACGGATGCGGCGGCGACGAGCCCGGCTCTGGAAGAGCTCGGCGCGTTCGAGAGCGAGACGATCAACGTGTCACTCTATGGCGAGCACCAACCCGCAGCCGCGCGGATCTTCGACGAGGTCGGATGGCCATAAGCCAATCGCAGCCGCGACTGCGCGCACGGCGCGCCGGGCTGGGCGCGCTGGCTTT
>JAUIEH010000288.1 GCA_030428405.1 Alphaproteobacteria bacterium | reverse complement strand
TGATGATCCGCTCGCGCGCGTGCTCGCCTATATCGATTTCCGCAAGGAGATTATCGGCGGCGATCTGGCGGAGTGGACCTGTCTCGTCGGGACGATGACGCAGGAAGTGTACGGAACATATCCCGCCATTCGCGAAGCTTGCGCCGACAGCATACTCAGCCACGCCGCCACGCTTGAGCCCGACATAGCAGCGGCCATGAGGGCGCGGGGCCTATCCGGGCCGTGGAGCGCTGCGAGCCTTGCGCGCCATACGCAGGCCGTGCTGCAGGGCGCGTTCATTCTCGCGAAGGCGAGCGGTCGCACTGAATACGCTTTGGAGAGCGTCGAACATCTCCGGCGATATGTGGAGTTTCTGTTTGACGCAAAGCCGGAAAAGGACATCGCGGCATGACGGGTACAGATGATTTGACGCTTTCGATCACGCGCGTGATCGATGCGCCGCGCGAAGTGGTTTGGCGCTGCTGGACCGAAAGCGAATTGTTGAAGGAATGGTTCTGCCCCAAGCCCTGGCAGGTCACCTCCGCCGATATGGACGTGCGCGCGGGCGGGCGCATGAACAATGTCATGGGAGGCCCCAATGGCGAACGCGTGGAAAATGTCGGAAGCTTTCTCGATGTGAAGTCCGGCGAGAAATTGGTGTTCACCGATGCGTATTCGGAAGGCTTCATGCCGCAACCAGATTCGTTCATGACCGGCGTGGTCGAACTCTCGGACGCCGGCGATGGCAAGACGCGCATGGTCTGGAGCGCGCGTCACGCAACGCCGGAGACCAAACAGCGACACCTCGAAATGGGTTTCGAGTATGGCTGGAACGCGGCCGCTGATCAGCTGAACGAACTCGCCAAATCAGTTTCCGAACGGGCCTAGGCGCGAAATGGCCGGTTTGCAAAGCAAAGTCCGCACATGTTTGTGGTTTGATGGACGCGCGCGCGAGGCGGCCGATTTCTATGTCTCGCTCTTGCCCGACAGCCGCATTGATGAGGCGTTCGGCGAGGGTGAGGGCGAGCCCCTGGTGATTGAGTTCACGCTCGCCGGCGCGCCGATGATGATCCTGAACGGCGGGCCGATGTTTCAGCACAATGAGGCGGCGTCCATCAGTGTCCTGACCGAAGACCAGGAGGAGACCGACCTTCTCTGGTCTCGCTTGACGGCGGATGGCGGTCAGGAAGCCATGTGTGCGTGGCTGAAAGACCGCTTCGGCGTTTCCTGGCAGATCGTGCCGCGCCGGCTTATCGAGCTGATCCATCACGACGACGCAGCCGCCGCCGCGCGCGCCCGCGCCGCCATGATGCAGATGCGCAAGATCGACATTGCGGCGCTTGAAGCCGCTTTTAGGGGTGAATGAGGGAGGTGAGCATGAACTATGTGGATGGCGTCGTGGCCGCTGTGCCGACGGCGAACAAGGAGGCTTACAAGGCTCACGCCGAAAGCGCTGCGAAATTGTTCAAGCGCTATGGAGCCCTGGCGCTGGTCGAGTGCTGGGGTGACGACGTGCCCGAAGGCAAGGTGAATTCTCTGCATACGGCCGTCATGCGCAAACCAGACGAGACGATTGTGTTCTCCTGGATCATGTGGCCTTCCAAGCAGGTCCGGGACGAGGCCTGGGAGAAAATTATGCAGGACCCGGAAATGGCGGGCCAGGAAATGCCCTTCGACGGCGCGCGCATGATTTTCGGCGGCTTTGACGTCTTGTTGAGCCTGTAAGCGCGGCGCGGCGCCCGCGCGCTACTGGCCAATTCGCGCATTTCATACCATCTAGGAGCGATGTCAGAGACAGACTCCAAGGAATTTGAGGACGTCGCCAGCGGTCGCGCCACCATCGGTCGCTCGGCGGCGCGCCTTCTGGGCGTGTTGTGGCGGCCGGACATGGCCCGCTGGCGGCCTTATCTCGTCTTCGCGCTCATCATCACTATTGCGGCCAAGGCGCTGGCGGTCGTGGCGCCTCTCTTTTTCGGCGAGGGCATTAACCGACTGGCGCGCATGGAGTCGGGCGGCGAAGCGGCCGTGGCCGCCGCCGGCGGGTTCGTGCTGTTCTTCCTGGCGTTTGCGGCGACACGCCTGCTCGCCAACGGTCTTCCATATGGGCGCGATGCGATGATCGCCGGCGTTTCGCAGGACGCTCAGCGCGTCGTCGCCGTCGATGCCTTCGGCTATGCGCAGCACCTGCCCTTGCAGTTTCACCTGACGCGGCGCGCGGGCGCGCTTCAGCGCATCATCGAGCGCGGGGCGAGCGCGCTCGATTATCTGTTGCGCTTTCTCGCCTTCAACATCGCACCGACGCTTGTCGAGCTTAGCCTGGCGGCGATCGTGTTGTGGGTGCAATTCGGCTGGCGGATGTCGCTCGCAGCCCTCGTCACGGTGGCGGGCTACGCCGTGTTCACGATCACAATCACAGAATGGCGCACGCGCCAGCGCCGCGTGCTCAATCGCGCGGATACGGAGCTTCGCGGGCGCACGGTCGACTCGCTCTCCAACGCCGAGACGGTCAAATCCTTCGCAGCCGAGAGCCGCGAGACACAGCGCTATGATGAGGCGCTGCGCGGCTATAACAGCGTTTATGTCCGCTTGATGCGCTCGCTTGCCGGGCTGAATATCGGCCAGGAAGTCATCATGACGGGCGGGCTGCTGGCGGCTGCGCTGATTGCTGGTTACGGCGTCCTCGACGGCAGGCTCGAAGCCGGCGACGCCGCGGCCGTCGTCCTTATCCTGACGAACATCTACCGTCCCTTGAACATTCTCGGCTGGGCCTGGCGCGAAATCCGACAGGGCGTCGTCGACATGGAAAAGCTGTTCGGCCTGATGGAGGTTTCCTCCGACGTCGCTGATGCGCCCGATGCGCGCGCGATCCGCTTTGACGGCGGGGCCGTGCGCTTTGAGGACGTCGCGTTCCTGCATGAGGGCCGGGCGCGCGGACTTTCGGGCGTCAGCTTCGAAGCGCCGGCCGGCGCCTTTATTGGACTTGCCGGCCCCAGCGGCGCCGGCAAGTCGACAATATTGAAGCTCCTCTTCCGCTTCTACGATCCGGCCGAGGGCCGCATCATCGTGGACGGACAGGACATTCGCGACGTAACTCAGTATAGCCTGCGCGACGGACTCGGCCTGGTGCCGCAGGAAGTCGTCCTCTTCAATGACACGCTGCGCTATAATCTCTCTTATGGCCGTCCGGATGCGGACGACGCCGAGATTCTCGAAGCCGCGCGTCGCGCACAGCTCGGCGCCTTTATCGAGAGCCTGCCGGACGGGCTCGACACGCGCGTCGGCGAGCGCGGCATGAAGCTCTCGGGCGGAGAAAAACAGCGCGTCGGCGTGGCGCGCGCCATCCTCAAGGACCCGGCGATCCTGGTGCTCGACGAGGCGACGTCTTCGCTGGACTCTGAAACGGAGCGCGAAGTGCAGACAGCGCTCGCCGAGGCCGCCAAGGGCCGCACGACCATCGCTGTGGCGCACCGGCTCTCGACCATCTCAGCGGCGGACCTGATCCTGGTTTTCGACGATGGTCGTATCGCCGAGCAGGGAACGCATGAACAGCTTCTCGCCGCAAACGGCGTCTACGCACAAATGTGGGCGCGACAGAGCGGCGCTGCGGACGCCCGTGTTGAAGCCGCCGAGTAGCGCGCGGCCAATACCATCGGCGCTCAGTTTTTGAACGGTGACCATCGCTAATGAACGACCTGATTCTGACGACCTATGACTGGGTTCCCGAACCGCCGCGCGGCTATGTTCGTGATTTGCGCGTTCGCTGGGCGCTGGAAGAGGCCGGGTTGGCCTACCGTGTAGAGACGACGCCGTTTGAGGGCCGCGGTGCGGCGCACTTTGAGCATCAGCCGTTTGGCCAGGTCCCCTGGCTGAGCGATGGCGATCTGTCCATCTTCGAGACAGGCGCCATTCTGCTTCATCTCGCGGAGCGCAGCGCGACGCTGATGCCGACTGGCGCGAGCGGGCGCAGCGAAACCATCTCCTGGATATTCGGCGCCTTGAACTCGGTCGAGCTTGCGAGCCTTCCGTGGGCGTTGTTCATGTTCGCAGGCGACGACGAACAATCGGCCGGCCGGGCTCAGTTCGATCCTTTCCTGAAAGCCCGCCTCAGCCATCTCGAGAAAACCTTCAAGGACCGCGACTGGCTCACAGCCGAGATGTTCACCGCTGCGGATATTCTGATGGCGGATGTATTGAGGCTGGTGGACAGATTTGACGGCTTGTCGGATTTCCCGGCGTGCCGCGCATATTTGGCGCGCGCCGTTGCGCGTCCGGCCTTCGAGAAAGCGCTCGCCGATCAACTGGCGCATTTCGCCCAGGCGGATACAGAACGCGCCTAAAGATTATCCGGATCGA
>JAUIEH010000287.1 GCA_030428405.1 Alphaproteobacteria bacterium | reverse complement strand
AGGGTGCGGTCGTGGAGTCGATCGTCGCCGCGCGCAGACGCAGCCGCGCGTGGTTTTCCTCGTGCGCCTCAGCGCCGAGATGGGCGAGCAGATGCGCCATTGAGCGCGTATCCGCCAGGCGCGGCATATTCTCCAGGATGAGCTCTTCATCCGTGAGCAGCACAGCCGCCATTAATTTGAGGGCGGAGTTTTTCGCGCCTGAAATGGCGATTTCGCCGTTCAGGCGCGCGCCGCCTGTGATCTTGATCTTATCCATCCCGCCTCGATGAAGGTCGCCGATTGCGGCTTCAGAAAGGCCGCGTCTGGGCGTTAGGACGACTTATCGCCGTCAGAGGAAGGCGCTTGCTTGCGCCTGCGCAGATTGGCGCGCAAGGCCGCCTTCAGGCGCGCCTCGCGGCCATCTTCTTTCGTCGGCGCGGTCTTGCCCTTTTCGGGCTTGTCCTTGCCAGGCATGTCCGCGCGCTCGCTCAGTTGCTGACGCGATAATCTAGCGGCGGTTCACGGTCGCCGAGCAGCGCATAATACTCAAAGTCGGGACCGCGCGCGGCCTCCCACTCCTCGCGCACCGCGCTCATCAGCTCGGGATCGGAGAACAGATCAATCGCCGTCAGCGCCAGCGTCTCGGCCGCAACCGCCATGCCGGAATGACCAATCGACGTGCCGCCGGCCGCAACCGCCTGCCAGGTATGCGCAGACGTGCCTGGCACCCAGGTCGCCGCACGCAGCCCGCCCGTCGGCGTCGCCCAGGACACATCGCCCACATCGGTCGAGCCATAAGCCTGGCGCTCCTCAAAGGGCTGGATCGTTTCCTGAGCGCCCAGTTCCGCACGCGGACTATCGAACGATGCATAAAGCTCTTCGGCGAAGGCCTGTTCGGCTTCGTCATAGGTGACGCCGCCGACCTCGACGAGATTGTCGTGGATGCGCCGCTGCAAAGTCGTCAGCGGCAAGAGGGGGCGGTTGCCGTGCATGACTTCGATATCGACGGAGGTGCCTGTGCCTGCGGCGCCGGCTTCGGCCGCCTGGATCACGCGCTCCCAGACCGACTCGAGCACGTCGACATCGGGATGGCGGACATAATAATAGCTCTGCGCGCCGTCCGGCACGACATTGGGCGCTTCTCCGCCCTGCGTGATGACATAGTGAATGCGCGCATCCTGCGGCACGTGCTCGCGCAGCATGTTGACCATGAAGTTCATGGCCTCAACGCCATCGAGCGCGGAGCGTCCGACTTCAGGCGCGGCGGCGGCGTGGCTGGCCACGCCCGTAAACGTGAAGCGCGCCGAGCGATTGGCGAGATTGTGCACGACATTGGCGGCGTTTTCGTCATCGGGATGCCAGTGCAGCGCGACGTCGACGTCATCAAAGAGGCCGGCGCGGACCATATAGACCTTGCCCGAACCGCCTTCCTCCGCCGGCGTGCCGTAGACGCGGATCTCGCCCGGCGTTCCGCTCGCCTGAAGCCACTCAGCAACCGCGCGCGCGGCGGCGACCGAACCTGCGCCAAACAAATGATGGCCGCAGGCGTGAGCGGCGTCGAGGCCCGGCGTTTCCTCGCGATGGGCGACGGCGGCCTGGCTGATCCCCGGCAGGGCGTCATATTCGGCGAGAATGGCGATGACCGGGCCCTCGCCATGGGGCGCATAGCGCGCGATGAAAGCGGTCGGGATGTCGGCGACGCCTTGCTCGATCTCAAAGCCCGCCTCTTCCAGTCGCGCCTGAAGCAATCCGGTGCTTTCGGTTTCGAGATAGCCAAGCTCCGCCAGGCTGAAGATCTGGCTGGCGGTCTCTGCCGCTGAGGGAATGTCGGCGGCGACGCTGGCGCTGACGGCGGCGCGCGCCTCAGCGGATGCGCCCGCGAAGCTCTCATTCTGCGCTACAGCCGGGCCGATAAGCGCGGCGGCGGCGCAAGCGCCAATGATCCAAGATGTCCGCATGAAGCCGTCTCCCCTGTCCCTCATTCGCGGGCAGGCTAGGCAGGCGCGCCAAAGACCGCAATGGAGACCGCGCGCGAAAGCGGCGAGCAGGCGCGAACGCGCCTAAGGGAATATGAGCGCAAGCCGGCCAAGAACCGCGCTGATGCGGGCGTAAACTGTTGGCCGCGCGCGCGGCTCTTTCGTCTGCGGCCGGGTTCGGCTATAGCGCGGGGTCTTCGCTAAGCCGCGGTAGCTCAGTGGTAGAGCGCACCCTTGGTAAGGGTGAGGTCGGGAGTTCAATCCTCCCCCGCGGCACCAGGCGAACGCCAAGGCGCTCGGCCGAGCGGCGTGGGTTCAATTACCGTCACACAACGAAGCGCTTGGCTGAATGAGCAAGCTGGCTTCCAACAACGCCCCCAAGCTTCAGCGGCGACGCTTCGGGCGGTCGTCGCGGGATTTTTGTTGTTGGTCTGGCGCAGCGCTTTCTGTCCGATCTGTAACGTGAAAGCGCCGGTCGCGCTCAACTAAGCTTCGCAGCCAAGGCCGGCGTGCAGGCGATGCGCGCGCGGCGGCGGCGGCGTTGGCGCCGCGTGGGGGCGAAATGATGCGATCTCTGTTTGCGGTTACGATCTTGTTTGCTGCGGCTTGTGCGTCCGCGCCAAGCGCGACCCTGGCGTCCGAAGACATTTCGGAACTAGACCCAAGTGTCGAAGCCGAGGTCCGTTCCATCCTTCAAGGCGTTCGCGACGAACATAATATTCCCGGTCTTTCGGTCGCCATCGCCGTAGACGGACAAATCGTCTTCGCGCAAGGCCTGGGGCTCGCCAATCTCGAAACGATGACGCCGGCGCGCGCCGATACGCGCTATCGCAGCGCCTCGATCGGCAAGCCCATGACCGCCGTCGCCGTCATGCGATTGGCCGAGGACGGACTGCTTTCGCTCGACGACGCCGTCCAGGAGCACTGTCCACGCTTTCCAGAACATGCCGAGGGCGCGATCACGGTGCGTCACCTGCTCTCGCATCAGAGCGGCGTTCGCCATTATGGCGGACCGAACGAAGCCGAAGAGCTGCACAATACGACGCATTATGACGATGTCGCGGATGCCTTGGAGATATTCGAGAACGACCCGCTCGTTCATGCGCCCGGCGCCGAATACACCTACAGCACGTTCGGCTACGACGTCTTGGGCTGCATCATTCAGGGCGCGACGGGCGAGCGCTATATCGACGTCATGCAGCGCCTGGTGTTTGAGCCGGCGGGCATGGTCGATACGCTTGCCGACAATCCGCGCGAAATCATCGAACGCCGCGCCGGCGGCTATGTGATGGAGGACGGCGCGCTGCGCAACGCCGTCGCCGTCGACATGAGCAGCAAGCTGCCCGCGGGCGGGTTTCTGACGACAGCTCTTGATCTGGCGCGCTTCGCCATCGCCGTGCAAGACGCCGAACTGATCTCCCCGGACGGCGTCGCCGCCATGTTCGAGCGCCAAACGCTGAACGACGGATCGATCACGACCTACGGGCTGGGCTGGGGGCTGAGCGCGCCGGACGATCTCTTCTATGGGTTGGAAGAAGTATTTCACGGCGGCGGCACGCCGGGCGTGGGCGCGATGCTCTACATGCTGCCGGAGCGGCGTTTCGCCGTCGCCATACAGACCAATCAGGAATCCTATCGCGACCGCATTCCCGCCGTCATCGCCATCGCTGAAGCCGTGTTGTCGCTGCCTTAGCGCCGGCCCGGCGCCAACTCATTGCCCACCCTCATCGTCGAAGATCGTTTCGATCGGCGCGCCGAACAGGCGGGCGATTTTGAAGGCGAGCGGCAAAGACGGGTCGTATTTGCCGTTCTCGATCGAGATGATGGTCTGGCGCGAGACCTCCAGGCGCTCGCCAAGCTCTTGTTGCGTCCAGCCGCGCTCGCGACGCATTTCGCGCAGCGCATTCTTCACTGGAAGCGCCGGGTGATGAAAAACAGAGCGCCATAATAAGCGAGCGCGCCTGCCGGCAGGACGAGGCTGGCGACGACGGCGCCGTGGGCGGCTGCGAAGCTTGGCGCCAAGACGAGCGCGCCGATGCCGAACACGGTCGCGCATACGCCGGCGGCCCCCAGCCCGATGGCGAGGGCGAGCACATGGATGCGCTGCTGCAGCTCATCGAGCGCGCGCATCAAAATGACGAACTCATACATCATCCAGGAAAGGCCGAAGAGCGCGGCTGCGGCCGCGATGACCGAGAACGGACGCGCCAGCGCGACCGAGCCGTAAACGCCCGCCACGAAAATCAGCGACGCGATCACGGCGAAGCGATTATAGCGCGCGCGCACCGCAGGCGGGGCCGAACCGGACTCTGGCATCAGATTGATCATGACGATGAATAT
Organism: Alphaproteobacteria bacterium; assembly: GCA_030428405.1. Classification (GTDB taxonomy): domain Bacteria; phylum Pseudomonadota; class Alphaproteobacteria; order Caulobacterales; family Maricaulaceae; genus JAUIEH01. The sequence continues at coordinate 43 of JAUIEH010000287.1, read as the reverse complement.
CTCGCCCGTTTCGGCCCGCCTCGTCCAGCTCAACCCGTCTCGC
>JAUIEH010000286.1 GCA_030428405.1 Alphaproteobacteria bacterium | reverse complement strand
GGAAATTTGTGACGACATGGCCTTCTGGCGACACGATAAAGCCGGAGCCCAGTGCGGTGTAATCGCGCGGCTCGGCGTCAGGCGCGCCGCCGAAGCGCTCGAAAAAATCCCTGAATTCTGGCGGCAGGCTCTCAAGATCGGGCATGCCGGCGACTTCGTCCGGCGCCTTGCCGCGCACGTCGATTGATACTACCGCCGGGCTGACGCGCTCGATCAGGTCGGCGAATGAATATGGCGCGCCGTTTTCGAGCCGGCCGTCGTTCAACGGCGTTTGCGCCGTCGCCGGCGCCAGCACGGCTACGCTGAGTGCGGCCGCGGCAGCGAGGCTGGTTGCGCCGGCTACAATGCCTGCGGCGTTACGAACATTACGGATCATCGTCTCATGACCTCCAGTGGAACCTTTTATCTCTTCGGCAGAGCCGGAGTCCGCGATCTGGCGCGGAACCTGTTACGCGGACGGTTACGGCCTCGTGGCGTCGGCCTTACATTTCTGCAAGACTTGCGGCGGCTTCAAGACGAAGCCTGATCGACGAGCGTGGTGCGAAACACGGTTCGTGTCGCCAAAGTCCGATGGACGGGGCATTTGTCGGCTATTTCCATCAGGCGTTGACGCTGTTTTTCATCGAGATCGCCCTCTAGGCGGATTTCGCGCGTCATGACGTCGGTCATCGAGCTATCGTCGTGATCTTCGCAGTTCTCGCAATCATCGACGTGTTCACGGGCATGACGCAAGACGACGCTGACGCGCGAAAGCGGCCATTTCTTGCGGTTGGCGTACATTCGAATGGTGATCGAGGTGCATGAGCCAAGCGCCGCCAGCAAAAAGTCATAAGGCGTCGGCCCGGTATCGCCGCCGCCGAGCCGTTCCGGCTCATCCGCGCGGACGGCGTGCTCGCCTGCGACAATGTCATTGGCGTATCGGCTCCCGGCCTCACGAACGACGACGGCGCCTTCTACGGCGTCCGGCGGCGCGTCTGTTTCAGATGCGCCAACCAGATAGCGCGCCGCCCATGCAGAAATGACTGAGCCGACGTGGGCGGCGGCATCTTCATTCGTCAGCAAATGATCAGCGTCATCGAGGCTGACAAAGCTTTTGGGATGTCGCGCTGCGACGAAGAGGCGCGTGGCGTTTTCAATGCCGACGACCGCATCGAGCGGCGCATGAAAAACGAGCAGCGGCCGTCTCAGCTCAGCGACGGCGTCCTCGATGTTGTGCACGCCGATATCGTCGAGGAACTGGCGCTTGATTCTGAAGGTCCGCCCCTCGATCGAAACGGTGGCCACGCCATGCGTTTCGATATCGTCGAGTTTGTCAGCGAACAGTTTCTCCACGTGCTCGACATCTGCGGGCGCGCCGACCGTGACCACGGCGCGCGCTGACGCGACAAGTTTCGCCGCAGCGATCACGGCTGCGCCGCCGAGACTATGGCCGACGAGCAATTGCGGCGGCCCGTGCGTTTCGGCGAGCCAATTCGCGGCGGCGACGAGATCGGCGACGTTGGATGAGAAATTCGTATTCGCGAAATCGCCGTCCGAATTTCCGAGCCCGGTAAAGTCGAAGCGCAAAACGCCAATGCCGCGGTCAGCAAGTTCGCGCGAGATTCGGCGCGAGGCGATGAAGTCCTTCGAGCACGAAAAGCAATGCGCAAAAATCGCCCAGGCGCGCACATGCCCGCGCGGCGCATCGATGCGCCCGGCAAGCATGTCGCCGTCCGCGCCGGCAAATTCTACGCGTTCGCTATTGATCGGCATTGAGCTCCTCATTGTCGCTCGAATAATCGCCATACGGCGCTCAAACGTCGCTGTCGCGACCCTACGCGTCCGTCCCGTCTTCATTGCGCGAACGCTGCGCGGCCCCGCGCAAAATCCCCGCCCCCGCCGCTCCCGCCAGCGCGAGCAAGACCAGCGGCATGAGCCACAAAGCCCAGCTGCCGCCGCCAATGCCGGGCCGCAAACGCACCGACTGTCCGTATTGAGCCGCGACCTCGTCGCGGATTTCCGCATCCGTATCGCCGCGCGCTACGCCCATCCGCACGAGGGAACGCATTTCAACGGCGACCGGCGCATCTGATTCCGAGATGGGCTGGCCCTCACACACAGGACACCCGAACTCCGTCATCAGATTAAGCGCGCGCGCTTCGGCGTCAGGATCGGCCAGCGACTGCTCGGCAATGGCCGGCGCAGCGGACAGGACGACTGTGAATGCGGCTGCGAAAATCCCTGCACGGGCAAGTCTCATGAGGCGCCTCCGGCAGACGCGCGACGTCGCGCCAAAACGCCGCCAAGCGCGATCATCGCCACACCCAGATAGAGCGCCCAGATCATCGGATTGAACAATAAGCGCACGGGCCAGCGGGGCGCGCCGTCTTCGCCCGCTTGGGGCGGTCCCAGCGCGGCGTAGCGGTCGCCGATCAGTGACGAGCGAATGTCCACCTCCGTCGTCGACTGATTATTTGCGAGATAGAGCCTGCGCTCAGGCGTAAACACGACGCGCGCGCCGTCCTCGCGCTCTACGACAATCTCCGCGCGATCAGCGGCGTAGTTCGGACCATCCGCGCGATGCATCGCGGCCAAGGTCACCTGCGCGCCGCCCATCGTACTCGTGTCGCCAACCGCCAGCACGCTCTGACGTTCAGTATGCAGCGCGGCTTCAACGCCGGCGGCGAGCGCAAACAGCCCAACGCCCGCATGCGCCAGCGGCGCCGCCAGCATCCGTGGATTGGAGAACAACCCGCCCAGCCCCGCCGCCAATCCGGTCGATGCGCGTGATGCTTTGCGTAGGACGTCCGTTAGCGCACCCAGCATCGCCCAAACACCCAGAGCCGCTGCGAGGGCCGGTCCGATGCCCGCGCCGCTGAGCAGCACGACAGACGCGAGCCCGGCCATTGCGGCGAACAGCGCAGCGGGCCAGAGACGCCGCAAAGCAGCGCGCCAATCGTCATTGCGCCAAGCCAGCAGCGGACCCAGGGGCGACAACGCCAGGGCGGCGCCGAGGATCGGCACGGCGGCGAGTTCGAAATATGGCTCGCCGACCGACACGCGCTCTTCCGTCAGCAGCTCCGTCGCCAGCGGCCATAACGTGCCGATGAGCACGACCCCGGTCACCGTCACCAAAAAAAGATTATTCGCCAGGATCGCCGCCTCGCGACTGACGGGTTCGAACGCGTTGCGACCGCCAAGCTTTTCGACGCGCGCCGCAAACAGGCTCAGCGCTGCGCCCATGGTCGCGCCGAGGATCGCCAGCAGCGCCAGGCCGCGTTCCGGATCAACCGCAAATGAGTGCACGGATGTCACGATGCCCGAACGCGTGAGGAAGGTGCCCAGAATGGCCAAGCCGAATGCGAGGATGGCGAGCAAGCAGGTCCAGCCTGTCAGCGCGCCGCTGCGCTCGGTGGCCAAAGCGGAATGCAGCAACGCCGCGGCAGCGAGCCAGGGCATGAAACTCGCGTTTTCGACGGGGTCCCAGAACCACCAGCCGCCCCAGCCCAGTTCGTAATAGGCCCAATAGGAACCGAGCGCGATGCCGACTGTGAGGAAGGAAAACGCCGCAAGCGTCCAATTGCGCAATATCCGCGCCCAGCCCGTGGACGGCGCAGCGCCGGTCCAGAGCGCTGCGACCGCGACGGCGAAGGACACCGACAGGCCGACATATCCGGCGTAGAGCATTGGCGGGTGGATCGCGAGCGCAGGGTCTTGCAGAAGCGGATTGAACCCGTCGCCTTGCAAAGGCGCCGGCAGGATGCGCTCAAACGGGCTCGACCAGAACAGCGTGAAGGCGAAAAACGTCGCACAAAGCGCGCCCATCACGCAGAGGGCGCGCGCGCCCAGGACGCCCAGGCGCGCCGACGTCGCTGCAAACGCTGCTCCGTAGCCTGACATGACCACGCACCAGAGCACCATCGAGCCTTCATGGCTGCCCCAGGCCGCAGCGACGCGGTAGAGCAAGGGTTTCGCCGTATGCGAATTGGCGGCGACGTTGACGACGGAAAAATCTGACCCGACAAAGGCTGCGATCAAGACGGCGAATGCGACAGCGGCGCTGGCGAAGCCGGCATAGGCTGCGCGCCGCGCGCTCGCAAACATGGCGCCTGCATCCGTCGCGCGGAAGGCGAGCGCCATCTGGAGCAGCGAAAGCGTGAGCGCGACGGCGAGCGCGAGCCGTCCAAGGTCTGGGCTCATGCGTCTGCTTCGGTTGCGTCTGCGGGTTGCGCTTCAGGCCCGCAACTGCTCGCCAGACGTGGCGCAGCGTCGACCTCGCGCGGCTGATAGTTCTCATCGTGTCGCGCAAGCACACGCTGCGCGACGAACACGCCGGGCTCCTGCAAGGCGCCGCGCGCGATCACACACTGGCCTTCGCGAAACAGAT
>JAUIEH010000285.1 GCA_030428405.1 Alphaproteobacteria bacterium | reverse complement strand
CGACCGGCGTGCGCGACGTGTTCGTGAACGGAGAACAAGTGCTGCGCGATGGCGAACATACCGGCGCAACGCCCGGCCAGGTCGTGCGCGGCCCCGGCTGGGAGGCCCGCCCGGAGGGTTAGGCTAACTCGTCCGCAACACTTCGCGTTTCTCGTCAATTCTGCGTCCCAGCCCCAGGAGCAAACCATGCGCGAGTACAAGAAATTCTACATCAACGGCGCCTGGGTCGAGCCGGCTGCGGCGCGCGCGCTTGACGTCGTCAATCCGGCGACGGAGGAGGTCGCAGGCGTCATCAGCCTCGGCTCGTCCGGCGATGTCGACATTGCGGTCGCGGCCGCGCGCGCAGCGTTTGAGAGCTGGAGCACGACGCCTCTTGAGGAACGCCTCGCGCTTCTCGGCAAGATCATCGAGATCTATCAGGCGCGCGCAAGCGACCTCGCCGCCGCCGTGACCGAGGAGATGGGCGCGCCCAAATGGCTCGCTGAAATGGCGCAGGTCCCGTCTGCGCTCGCCCATCTGGGCGTCGCGCTGGAAGCGGCTAAGAGCTACGCCTTCGAAGAGGATCGCGGGGCGATGCGCATCGCGCGCGAACCCGTCGGCGTGTGCGGCTTCATCACGCCGTGGAACTGGCCGCTCAATCAGCTGACGTGCAAATTCGCACCCGCATTCGTGACCGGCTGCACCATGGTGCACAAGCCGTCCGAAATTGCGCCGTTCAGCTCCATCATCTTTGCAGAAATCATCGACGAGGCCGGCGTGCCCGCTGGCGTATATAATCTCGTCAATGGCGAAGGCCCCGATGTCGGCGCGGCCATCGCGGGTCATGACGGCGTCGACATGGTGTCGTTCACCGGCTCGACGCGCGCCGGGGTGGAAGTCGCCCGCACGGCCGCGCCCTCGGTCAAGCGCGTGCATCAGGAGCTTGGCGGCAAGTCGCCCAATATCCTGCTCGACGACGCCGACATGGCGAACGCCGTCAGCGCGGGCGTTTCCGGCGTGATGATGAATAGCGGCCAGTCCTGCAATGCGCCCACGCGCATGCTCGTGCCGCGCGCCAGGCTGGACGAGGTCAAAGCCATCGCGAAAGAGACCGCGCAAGGCTGGGCGCCCGGCGCGCCGGCGGATGCGCGCATGGGGCCGGTCGTCTCCGAAACCCAATGGAACAAGATCCAGGCCTTGATCGAGAAAGGCGTTTCGGAAGGCGCAGAACTCGTCACCGGCGGCGCCGGCAAGCCGGACGGTCTTGAGACAGGCTATTTCGTCAAGCCGACGGTCTTCGTCGCTGCGTCCAATGATTTGACCATTGCGCGCGAGGAGATTTTCGGCCCTGTCCTTTGCATCATCCCCTATGACAGCGAGGACGACGCCGTCGCCATGGCGAACGACACCGAATACGGCCTCGCCGCCTATGTCTCCTCCGGCGATATCGAGCGCGCGCGCAAAGTCGCGCGCCGCCTGCGCGCAGGACAGGTCAACATCAACAATGCCGGCGTCGACTTCAACGCGCCCTTTGGCGGCTATAAGCGCTCCGGCAATGGCCGCGAATGGGGCCCGCTCGCGCTTGACGAATTCGTCGAGGTCAAGGCCATGCTCGGCCATAACCCGGCGCAGGCTGCGGAATAAGCGCTAGTCCGAGGCGTCGAGCGCCCCTAAGGCGGCGCGTGCTATGTCGTCTACGGAGGGTTCAGCGGACAGGACCGTCCAGTCCATGGCGCCGCGCTCATAGTCCTCCTGCGCCGCGGCCACTTCGGCGGTTGCGTCCGAGGCGTCGCCGCGCCGCGCGCCCACACGCGCCTGACGCACGGCCAATGGGCAATCGAGCCACAGTCCGCTGAATGGCGCTGCGATTTCCAGCGCCAACTGGCTGAGCGCTGCGCGTTCCTCCTCGCGTGCGTGCACCGCGTCCACAATGACGGTCTGGCCGGCTGCGAATGCAGAAGCTGCGCGCTCGCGTATGCGCGCATAGACGCGCGCGCTGGAGGTCTCGTCATACGCCTCTGGCGCCAGGCGCTCTTCAGGGTCGACGCCGGCCATCATCTTGCGCTCGACATCGCTGCGTATAATGACGGCGCCGAACGGGCCTGGAAGTTGCGGCGCCATCGCGGCCGCAACGCTTGACTTTCCGGACCCGGACAAGCCGCCAACGCCGATCAGACGCGGCGCGAACGGTTCCAGCAGGGTCTCGGCGAGCTCGGCGTGTTGATAGACGCGCGCCAAGAGCGCGGCGTGCCGTCGTGCGCCTTGCGCCGCACGATCGACGGCGACTTTCGCGCGCACGCCCGCACGCACAGAAGCCAGAAATCCCAGCGCGCAAAGCCCTTCAAGCTCGGTAATGTCCGTCAGCTCGACATAGGCGTTGAAGGCCTCATTCGCGCGCGCGCGCCCGGCGAGACGCAATATGTCCATGAGCGCAAAGGCCAGATCATAAAAGATGTCGGTCGTGGCCAGCGCCTCATCGAATTCGAGCGCATCGAACAAGACCGGTTCACCATCGAGCATCACCATATTGCCGAGATGCGCATCACCGTGACAGCGGCGCACCCAGCCGGCGGGCGCGCGGGCGCGCAAGACCGCTTCACACGCGGCGAACGCCGCCTCGCTGCGCGTGTGCAGACTGTCCGTCAACGCCTCATCAAGCGCTGCGCCCGGCGCGGCGAGACGTTTCAGATTGTCCTGGCAGATCGCGTGCAGCGCAGCGGCGGCGTCGACATTGCGCACGATCGGCGCGTCAAAATGCGAAGCCCTCATCATGCGCGCCAGAGCGACCATGTCGGCGCGGGTCAAGGCGCCCGCTTGTGCGCGCGCCTCAAGCACGTCGCTTTGCGCGAAGCGCGTCATGCGCAGCACGGTCTCGACGGCTTCGCCTTCAGCATCGTACGCGAATCCGCGCTTCTTCCTGCGAACCACCTTGGACACGCCGCGATAGATCTGAGGCGCATGCGGCGCGTTGAGTTCATATTCGCGCGCGATGGCGGCGGCGCGCTTTTCGCGCGTGGAAAAGTCGAGATAGGGAAAACGCACCGGCTTTTTGACCTTCAGCGCTTCGCGCCCGCGCAGGAACACCATGGCGGCGTGTGTCTCAATCACCTCGGCCGGACCGTCGGGCCCGGCGGCCAGAAAAGCGCAGAGTTCCGGGTCGAGCTTGCCCGCTTTTTCATCGTCCTCAGTATCGGTCATGGCGGGACTTAGCCTCAACTCGTCGGTCATCTCAATGCGGCGAAGCGTTTCGTGAGACCCCGGCGGTGATGTTTCTCCCGCTCAGCGTCTGGGCTAATCTCGCGCCATGAGCCAGCCGCCCTTCACCGGCCTCGTCGCCGGCCTGCCCGCCACCATTCCATTCATCGGACCCGAGCGTCAGGAACGCGCGCGCGGCAGGCCTTTCCGCGCCCGCATCGGGGCCAATGAGAACGCCTTCGGACCCTCGCCGCGCGCGGTGGCGGCCATGGCCGAGGCGGCCGCGCAGTCCTGGAAATATTGCGACCCGGACAATCAGGAATTGCGCGACGCGCTGGCCGCGCATCTCGGCGCGCCGCTGGAGGCGGTCACGGTCGGCGAAGGCATTGACGGCCTCCTGGGTCTCACCGTGCGCATGTTTCTCGCGCCCGGCGACGTCGCGGTGACCTCGGCGGGGGCCTATCCGACATTCAACTATCATGTCGCAGGGTTTGGCGGGCGGCTCGTCACTATTCCCTATAAGGACGACATCGAGGATTGCGACGCGCTGATCGAGGCTGCGCGCGCCAACAACGCCAAGCTCGTTTATATCGCCAATCCCGACAATCCGATGGGCGGCTGGCATGACGCCTCCACGATTTCAGCGATGATCGAGGCGCTGCCTGAGGGATGCGTTTTATGTCTCGACGAGGCGTATATCGAGTTTGCGCCCGAGGAGGCCGCGCCGGAGCTCGATGCAGCGCAGCCCAATCTCATCCGTTTTCGGACATTCTCCAAGGCCTATGCGCTGGCGGGCATTCGCTGCGGCTACGCCGTTTCACATCCCGCGATCGCATCGGCCTTCGACCGCATCCGCAATCATTTCGGCGTCAGCCTGCCGACCCAGGCGGGCGCGCTCGCCGCGCTGAATGACCGCGAACATCTCAAGGCCAGCATCGCCTTTAACGTGCGCGCGCGTGAAGAGCTCGCCCGCATCGCGGACGCGAACGGCTTGCGCGCCTTGCCGTCCGCCACGAATTTCGTCGCCATTGATTGCGGCGGCGACGGCGCGCTCTCACAAGCGGTCTTGGAGGCGCTGGGCGAGCTGGACATCTTCGTGCGCCGCCCAGGCGTCGCGCCGCTCGACCGCTGCATCCGCGTCAGTGCGGGTACGGATGACGACCTGGCGCTGTTCGCTGAAGCCCTGCCGCAGGCG